>NZ_JBHWBS010000044.1:0-21160 GCF_042735655.1 Streptomyces sp. NPDC059567
CGGCGCGGGCCGCGCCCCCCCCCCTCTGCCTCTCCCTCGGGTCCGGACACCGGACGGCCCGCCCGGGCCGTCCGCCGGCGTCAGGGCTTGCGGACCAGGAGTGCCACCGTGACGCCGGTCAGGCGCTCGGTGCCGGTCGCGGTGTAGTGCTTCCGCAGGGCGCGCGCCTGCGGAGCGGGCAGCGCGTCCAGCGGGTCGGCCGCGCCGTCGGGCACGACCAGCCAGATCCGGGTCTCGCTCCCCAGACAGGCCGCCGGGTCCGGGCACTCCGAGGACCACAGGTCCGCGCGGTCCGCGGCCGAGCGGGCCAGGAAGACGTCCCGGGGCCGTAGTTCGTCGGGCAGATAGTGGCGGACGCCCAGGTCCAGCAGCCGCCAGTAGTCCTCGCCCCGGTCGTACACGACGGCGTCGCCCGGCCGGTGGTACTTGGCGATGGTCTCGGCGGCGCCCTTGTAGTCCACCCCGTGCCAGAAGTGCGCGTACGTCTCCCGTACCGACCGCTGCTCGGGCAGGCTCAGCACGGCCACGGCGACCAGGGCGACGGCGAGGACGGCTCGGGAACGGAGCGCGGCGAGCGCCGCACCGGCCAGCACCGCCCACGCCGGCAGGGTGAAGAGCAGGTACCGGTAGAAGAAGTACGAGATGTCGCCGTGCGAGACCGTCCACAGGGCGAGGACCGGCAGGACGGCCATGGCGGTCACGGCCAGGACCGGCCCCCGGGACGCCGGCCGCCAGGAGACTGCGCTCGTCGGCGGGGACGTGCCGGCGCGGCCCACCCGCCGGCGGTCCGCCCAGGCCGACACGGCCAGGACCGTCGCCGCCCCGGCGAACGTCCCGGAGGCGTACAGCTGTGGGAGGAAGGCGGCCAGGCTCTCCAGGTTCGGTCGGGGGATCCAGGCGATCTGACGTGACGCCTGCCCGCTGCCGAGCACCGCGACCGGCGCGGCGGCGGCCACCCCGGCCAGTGCGGCGAGCCCGGCCCGGACGGCGAGCGCGCGGTCGACACGCGCCCATGCGGCCACGACGACCAGCTGCCCGGCCAGCGCCGTCAGCGCGACCAGGTGCAGCAGCCCGACCGCGGCCACGCACCCGGCGTACGCGGCCCAGCGCCCCATGCGCTCCGGCCGGTCCAGGGCCCGCAGCAGCGCCAGCGTGGCGAGGGCGACGGCGAGGACGACCAGGGCGTACGGGCGGGCCTCGTGGGCGTAGCGGACCACCACGGGGGTGAGGGCGAAGAGCAGACCCGCGGCGAGCCCGGCGCGGCGGCCGAACAGCTGCTGCCCGATCAGCGCCGTGCAGGCCGCCGCACCGGTCATCGCGAGGGCGGAGGGCATCCGCAGGGCGGTGGCGGAGTCGCCGAAGACGACCGTCCACCCGTGCAGCAGCAGGTAGTAGACGGTCAGGACCGCGTCCACGTTCCCCACCGTGTCGAGGAGACGGCCGGTGGAACGGGTGACCATGTCCCAGGTGTTGAGCTCGTCCTCCCACAGCAGCGGATGGTCGATCTCGTACAGCGTCAGGGCGAGGGTGAGGAGGGCCGGCCACAGCCAGACACCGTGCCGCATGCCGCCCTCGGCGCGCGGCGCGGCGGGGCGGCGGGTGGCGGCCGGGGCGGGATCCCGGACCTCGGCGGCGACGGAGGAGGGCGTTCCCACGGCCCGCCCCTATCCGCGCACCGGCGCGGGCGCGTCGGCGGCGGGCTGGGAGGCGGCGGGTGGAGCGGCCGCGGGAGCGGCATCGGGCGGAGCGGCGGCGTCGGGCGGTGCGGCGGCCGCGTGCGGGATCGGAGCGGCGCCGAGCTTGCCGACGGCGAACTCGCGGTTGGCCCGGGTCTGCTTGCGGTACGGCTCGGGCAGGTCGGGCATGGCCAGCAGCCGGTCGCACGCGGCGAGCGAGCCCGCGTAGTCGCCGACCCAGTAGGCGGTGATCGAGAATTCGAACAGCAGGCCCCAGCGGTACACCCACGGCTGGAGGAAGAGCAGGTCCTCGCGCGGCTGCTCCCGGTCGAGCACGGCGGAGACGATCGCGTGGGCGGAGTGGTGGCGGCGCATCTTGCGCAGCCGCGCGACCAGTTCGTAGCAGGCTTCGAGGCGCTGCGGCCGCGAGTCCCAGGCCCGCGTGAGCGTGTCCATGGCGGCCGGCCAGTCGCCGGACTCCGCCCTGAGCACGCCGGACTGAAGGAGTGCGTAGTAGACCTCCTCACCCCAGCCGCCCATGGCCGCGCGGCGCTCGTAGAGCTTGATCGCCTCCCCGGAGCGGCCCATGTCGCGCATCGTCTGTGCGAGATAGAAGACCGTACGGGGGTTGCCGGGGTCGCGGTCGAGCTCGGCGCTCAACAGCCGGGCGTCGCGTTCGAACTTGTCGTGGCGTGAGCCGCCGTCATGGCGGTCGTCGATGGCGAGGGCGTCGAGGTTCTCCTGGGTGTGGTTCCGGTCGGCGGTGAGGTACTCGTGTGTCACCCCCTCGTACCGCCACGGCAGATCGCCTCTGACCAGGCGTTTGATGCGGTACTCCAGCGTGCCCTTGTGCCGCAG
The DNA here is from genome assembly GCF_042735655.1 of Streptomyces sp. NPDC059567. Classification (NCBI taxonomy): domain Bacteria; kingdom Bacillati; phylum Actinomycetota; class Actinomycetes; order Kitasatosporales; family Streptomycetaceae; genus Streptomyces; species Streptomyces sp. NPDC059567. The sequence goes on from NZ_JBHWBS010000044.1 coordinate 2,535, forward strand.
CATGTACGCGTCGGCGGTCAGCGGGGGCAGCGGGCCTTCCTGGCGCAGGACGAGGTCGGCGTCGAGGAGCAGGAGGTAGTCGGCCCGGCCGCGGGCGCGGGCGATGTTCAGGCTCCGGTTGTGCCCGAAGTTGACCCACGGCTCCTCGTGCAGCTCTCCGGGGATCCCGTGGAGAGCCTTGCGGATGAGGTCCTGGGTGCCGTCGGTCGAACCCGTGTCCGAGATGACCCAGGTGTCCACCAGGTCACGGACGGAGGCGAGGCAGCGCTCGATGACGCGGGCCTCGTTCTTGACGATCATGCACAAGCAGAAGGATGGCTTCACGGCAACACCACTTCCGGTGGTTCGGTGGGGGGCGACCATAAGCACAGGCCAGGGACGGTCAGGGACGGCACGCCGACAGGCGCTTTCAGGTTCGCCACGCCGTACGCACCCAGGGGGATGGTGACGGTAGGCCAAGGCGTTGACAGTCCCCTCGGAGACGTAAAGGCGCCGCGATCGCAGTCCGATGATCTGAAAGGAAGCTCGAACTCGCTTCCGGTGAATCACTCGATCCGGATGAAGAAGGAGCTATTGCATGAGTCCTGATTCCAGGACCAGGTCCGCATTCGGCCCGCTTCCGCGACGCCGCGCCTGGCTCAACGGAGGTGCCATCGCATCGATCGCACTCGTACTCACGGGGTTCACGACCCCCGTCTCCGCCGCGCCGCAGAGCGTGGCCGGCCCCTCGGGGGTGAACCTCACGGGCACGCCGTCGGGCGGCGACGAGTGCAGGGACCGCCCGCACCACGAGGGGCACGGCCCGCGCCCGCACCACGAGCAAGGCCCGCCGCCGCAGTTGTGGGGGCCGGTGGCGCACGAGAAGAACGCCGCGGCGCCGGAGGAGGGCGAAGGTTCGCCCGGTGACTTCGAGAACTACGCGGACCACGAGGTCCAGCAGTTCATGGGCGGCGGCCTCGCGGAGTACCTGTCGGCGGTGTCCGACCACGACCGTTACGTACGAGCGCTGCCCGTGGGCGGCCCGGACCACTGCGAGCAGGGTCCCCCGGGCCCGCCCGGTCCGACGGGTGACACGGGCCCGACCGGAGCGACCGGCGACACGGGACCCACGGGCGACACGGGAGCGACCGGCGACACCGGGCCCACCGGCGACACCGGCCCGACCGGCGACACCGGCGACACCGGGGCCACCGGCGACACCGGGGCGACCGGCGACACGGGACCCACGGGTGACACCGGGGCGACCGGCGACACCGGCGCAACCGGAGACACCGGCCCGACCGGCGACACCGGCGCAACCGGAGACACCGGCCCGACCGGCGACACCGGCGCAACCGGCGACACCGGGCCCACCGGAGACACCGGCGCAACCGGAGACACCGGCCCGACCGGCGACACCGGGGCCACCGGCGACACCGGCGCAACCGGCGACACCGGGCCCACCGGAGACACCGGCCCGACCGGCGACACCGGCCCCACGGGTGACACCGGCGCAACCGGCGACACGGGTGCGACCGGAGACACCGGCCCCACGGGTGACACCGGGCCCTGCTCCGACATCGACGTCCACACTCCGCCCATCGGTCCCGAGGACTTCCAGGCCGTCCTCACCGGCGGCAATGTGTTCGCCGGCCGGGGGCCGACGCTCGGCGGGACGATCGTCTGGCAGAACCTCAGCAACGCGACCGCTACCGACGGCGACCCGGCCAACCCCGACTACCCGGCGAACGTGTGCGCCGTGGGCATCGAGGCCCGGGGCGTCAACGCGTACGTGAAGGTGATCACCACGGACAACACGGTGTGGCAGACGCACGGTGACGTCGGCGGAACCAGCTTCACGTGGGACGAGCCCTGGACCCAGCAGTCGGCACTGCCGGCGACGGTCATGCGCTCCATGAAGTTCGGGCGCTCCCTGGACACCGGAGGTGTGGTGAACCGCCACTGACCTGAGCGGTACGCCCGAGGGGCGGTGCACCCGCAGTACGCACCGCCCCTCGGGCCCTCGCGGGGCCGGTCAGGCTGCTACGGCCACCTTCGTCTCGGCCTGAGGTATCTCCCCCGCCGCCTCCGGCGCCGAACGCCGGAAGGCCCGGACCGGGATGCCCCGGTCCGGGCCTTCGTCGCGCACGTGGCGAGGTCAGTGCGTGAGCACCGGCTCCTTCTCGACTGCCTCGGAGTCGTCCCCGTCCGCCTCCGCGCCCTCCACGTGCTGCTTCGGCTTCGCCGGCAGCGCGAACATCACCAGGAAGATCGCGGCGAGCACCGCCACCGCCCACCCGAGCGCGTTCTGGAAGGCGTCCGTGAACGCCGCGCCCACCTCGGCCGGAGCCTTCGCGAGGCGCTCCTCGTCGATCACGCCGAAGAAGACGACCGAGACGAGTCCGAGTCCGAGCGCGTTGCCCATCTGCCCGGTCGTGTTGATGAGGCCCGACGCCGAGCCCGCGTGCTCGCGCGGCACGTCCGAGAGGACCGCGTCCGTCAGCGGGGCCACGATCAGGCCCATGCCCAGACCCATGACCACCAGCGGCGGGATCATCTGCCAGGAGTCGATCGAGGTGCCGTAGCGGCCGGCCGCACCCATGTAGAGCAGCACACCGGCCGCCATCGTCAGCGCGCCCGTCTGGAGCACCTTGCGACCGAAGCGCGGCACCAGCTTCTGCACCGACAGACCGGCCGCCGTCGAGACCGCGATCGAGAACGGCACGCCCGTCAGCCCCGCCTTCAGCGGGGTCCAGCCGAGCCCGATCTGCATGTACAGCGTCCAGACCAGGAAGAAGATGCCCATCACGACACCGAAGGTCAGCTGCACCGCGATGCCCGCCGCGAAGCTCTTCACCTTGAACAGCGACAGCTCGACCAGCGGGGAGCCGTCCTTCTTCGTCTTGTACTTCTCGTACGCGACGAGGGCGGCGAAGACGACGAGGCTGCCGGCCATGCACAGGTGGCCCCAGAGCGGCCAGTCCAGCTCGCGGCCGCGCGTCAGCGGGTAGATCAGCATCAGCAGCGCCAGCGTGACCAGCAGGACGCCGACGATGTCGAGGCGGAGCGCCTTGGGCGCCTTCGACTCGGTGATGAACTTCCGGCCGAGCAGCAGTCCGGCGATGCCGACCGGCAGGTTGATCAGGAAGATCGGCCGCCACTCCAGGCCGGCGATGTTCCACTGCGTGAGCAGCGCGCCGAGCAGCGGGCCGGAGACCGCGCCGAGGCCGATGATCGCGCCGAACAGGCCGAAGACCTTGCCGCGTTCGTGCGCCGGGAAGGTGGCGTGGACGATCGACAGGACCTGCGGCACCATCATCGCCGCCGCGGCGCCCTGGAGCAGGCGGGAGGCGACCAGCATCTCCGGGCTCGCGGCGAAGCCGCAGAGCGCGGAGGCCAGCGTGAACCCGGCAGTGCCGAGGAGGAACAGGCGCTTGCGGCCGAAGATGTCGCCGAGACGTCCGCCCGTGATCAGGCCGGCGGCGAAGGCGAGGGCGTAGCCGGCGGTGATCCACTGGATGGCGCTGGTCGTGGCGCCGAGGTCGCGCTCGATGCTCGGGATGGCGATGTTGACGATCGTGGCGTCGACCAGGTCCATGAAGGCCGCGGTCATGACGATGGCGAGGGCTATCCAGCGCCGGCGGTCGGCCACCGCTTCCGTGGCGGCCTGCGCTTCCGTGGCCGCTTCCGGAACGGCGTCGTGTGAACTCATGAGATGAAGATAGGGACCATCTAGGTCAGCTGATGTCCTAGATAAACGGCACCCTGGAAGGCATGACGGACACTCCGGCACGACTTCTGAATCTGCTGTCGCTGCTCCAGACTCCGCGTGAGTGGCCGGGCAGCGAGCTGGCGGACCGGCTCTCGGTCTCCGCCCGCACGATCCGGCGGGACATCGACCGGCTGCGGGAGCTCGGCTACCCGGTCGAGGCGACGAAGGGCGCGGTGGGCGGGTACCGCCTGGTCGCCGGTGCGGCGATGCCGCCGCTGCTCCTCGACGACGAGGAGGCGGTCGCGATCGCGGTGGGGCTGCGGGCGGGGGCGGGGCACGCGATCGAGGGTGTGGAGGAGGCGTCGGTACGGGCCCTGGCGAAGCTGGAGCAGGTGCTGCCGTCGCGGCTGCGCCACCGTGTCTCCACGCTGCAGAACGCGACGATCCCACTGACGCGCGGGGACGGGGCGACGGTCGCACCGTCGACCCTGACGGCGCTGGCGGGCGCGGTGACGGGGAAGGAGCGGCTGCGCTTCGGCTACCGGGCGGGGGACGGCACGGAATCACGGCGCCTGGTGGAGCCGTACCGGCTCGTGTCGACGGGGCACCGGTGGTATCTGGTGGCGTACGACCTGGAGCGCGAGGACTGGCGCACGTTCCGGGTGGACCGGGTGTCCGACCCGTTCGCGACGGGGGCGCGGTTCACGGCGCGGGAGCTGCCGGAGGGCGGTGCGGCGGAGTACATGGCGCGCTCGATGACGCGCACGCAGCAGCCGGAGGTCGACCTGGACGTCAGCTTCGAGGCCCCGGCGGAGTTCGTGGCGGCCCGCCTCCCCGCCCACCTGACCCCGACGTCGACGGGGCCGACGACCTGCCGCCTGCGCACCCCCACGGCGGACTCGATCGAATGGCTGGCCCTCCGCCTGGCCCTGGTGGACGCCCCCTTCACGATCCACGCGCCGCCGCCGCTGATCACCTACGTGACGGAGCTGGCCACCCGCCTGACGGCGTCGACCGCAGCCTGACGCACGCGCTGACGGCGTCGACCGCAGCCTGACGCACGCGCGGCAGGGGGCCGGGCACCATGGGCCGCGCGGCGGCGGCCCATGGCCGCCCGGTCGCGCCCGAACCCGGCGCCGCGCCGCAGGGCCACACGACGCCCCACCGCCCGTGGCGGCCCCGTACCAACCCGGCCCGGGGGCCCGACCGCCCCCAGGGCCGCCGGCCGCCCTAGGCCACCGCGTCGAAGCCCGTGTCGCGGGCCATCTTCTTCAGCTCCAGCAGCGCGTGCTTCTCGATCTGGCGGATCCGCTCCCGCGTCAGGCCGTGCTCCTTGCCGACCTCGGTCAACGTCCGCTCCCGGCCGTCCTCGATTCCGTACCGCATCCGGATGATCGACGCCGTGCGGTGGTCGAGCTTGTCGATCAGGTCGTCGAGCTCCTCACTGCGCAGCAGCGTCAGCACCGACTGCTCGGGCGATATCGCCGAGGTGTCCTCCAGCAGGTCACCGAACTGTGTCTCGCCCTCGTCGTCCACCGACATGTTCAGCGAGACCGGGTCACGCGCCCAGTCGAGGACGTCGACGACCCGCTCCGGCTTGGTGTCCAGCTCGGCCGCGATCTCCGCCGGCTCCGGCTCGCGGCCGTGCTCCCGGTTGAACTCGCGCTGCACGCGCCGGATCCGCCCCAGCTCCTCCACCAGGTGGACGGGGAGCCGGATCGTGCGCGACTGGTCGGCTATGGACCGCGTGATGGCCTGGCGGATCCACCACGTGGCGTACGTCGAGAACTTGAAGCCCTTCGCGTAGTCGAACTTCTCGACCGCGCGCACCAGGCCCGCGTTCCCCTCCTGGATCAGGTCGAGCAGCGGCAGCCCGCTGCGCGGATAGCGTCGAGCGACCGCGACGACCAGCCGCAGGTTCGACTTGATGAAGAGGTCCTTGGCACGCTCGCCCGCCTCGTAGAGCGCTTCGAGCTCCTCGCGGGACGCGCCGCCCGCCTCGCTTTCCGCTTCCCCGTCGAGGATCTGCCGGGCGTACACACCCGCCTCGATCGTCTGGGAGAGCTCGACCTCCTTGGCGGCGTCGAGCAGGGGCGTGCGCGCGATCTCGTCGAGGTACATGCCGACCAGGTCGCGGTCGGCGATCTCCCCGCCCACGGCGCGAACTCCGCTGGCCCGCGCGCTGCTCCCGCTCTTGGCGGACGAACGACGGGCGACGGCACGGGTTGCCATGCGTGCTCCCTTGCTGAGTAGGTCGCGACACCCTCTCGGGTGCCCTGCATCCGACGGAAACAACGACTGGAATCAGGACAGAATTCCCACCCGGCGCATCGATTTTCGCGATCATGCAGTACCCTGTGCCGCCACCGAGGGGGATAGATGCTGTCTGAAAACGCGGATACGCAGGTCAGGGCGGGCACGGAGGGTGACCTGGAGGCCCTCACGGAGCTGTACAACCACTACGTCCGTGAGACCGCGATCACCTTCGACACCGAGCCCTTCACACCGGAGCAGCGACTCCCTTGGCTCCGCTCCCACCCTGAAGACGGCCCGCATCGCCTTCTGGTTGCTCGCGATGTCCGGAAAGAGACGAAAAGCCGAATTCTCGGATATGCCACCAGCAGCCCCTTCCGCCCCAAGGCCGCGTACTCCACCTCCGTGGAGGTCAGCGTCTACCTCTCCCCGGACGCCGCCGGCCGCGGCATCGGCACACTCCTCTACGAGCGGCTCTTCGAGGCCCTCGCCGGCGAGGACGTCCACCGCGCCTACGCCGGCATCGCGCTCCCCAACGAGCCCTCGATCCGGCTCCACACCCGTTTCGGCTTCCGCCACATCGGCACGTACGGGGAGGTAGGCCGGAAGTTCGGCCGGTACTGGGACGTGGCCTGGTACGAGAAGGCCCTTCACCCCGGGAAGTAGGTCCCGCGGCAGACCGCAACTAGGTCCCGGACTAGGTCCCGCGGCCGTTACGGACCGCCCGCCGCCGCACCTACCGTCGCCCCATGGACGACACCACCGGCACCCTCGACGAAGCCCTCGAACGCCTCCACGCCACCGGCCCGGAGCGCCGCGGCTGGCTCACCAACCACGCCCCGATGGCCGTCGAGGCGCTCGTGCGCAACGGCCACGCCCCGGCCGTGCACCGCTGGCTCGACCACTACCGCCACAAGCTGGAGGACATGCCGCCCCTCCACTCCCCCGTCACCGCCACGAACTGGCACGAGGCGCTCGGCGACCCGGCCCGGATCGCCGACTGGGCGCGCTTCTTCGAGCGGGAGACCGAGGAGCGGCCCTGGCGGGAGGTGCTCACCGAGTGGTGGCCGCGCCTCCTCCCCGGCATCGCGGGCGGCTCGACCCACCCCGTGATCCGTACCGGCCACGCCGTACGCACCCTCCTGACGACCCCGGAGACCGCGCCGCGCCGCGCGGAGCTGGCCCACGCCCTCGGCTACTGGGCCGCCCGCCACAAGCCGCTGCCCCCGCTGACCGACCTCGCCGCCGCACCGAGTGCTACCGCGGCCCTCGACGCCGTGCCGCCCGTACCCCGCCAGGACGGCGGGATACGCGACCGCCTCTCCCAGCTGACCGCGTTCCCCCGCTGGGGCGCCGCCCCGGACCCGGAGACCGCGCACACCCTGCTCACCGAGCTGGTCACGGCCGCGACCCACCGCTATGCCACCCACGGCCACGGTGAGCCGATCATGCTGGTGCATGCCGCGACCGCCCCCAACGCGGTCCTGCGCACGCTCCCCGCGCTGCCGCGCGAGCTGTGGGCGCCGAGCCTGTCGGCGGCCTGGGCGGCCTCCGCCGCGGTGACCGCCGCCTACACACCGCCCGAGCCGGCCCCGTACACCTCGGTCACGCTCACCGCGGAGGAGGTCTTCGAGCGGGCGGCGGCGCACGGCGACGACCACACGATCAAGTTCACCGACACCGCGCTCGACGTCGGCGGTCCGCTCGCGCTGACCGCCGCGGTCCGCGCGGTCGAACTCAACCCGCCCGTCTTCTGAACCGACGGCCTCAGTCGACGCGCAGGGCGGCCCGGCAGCCTCCGTCGAACCGCGACGCCTAGCCGGTGGGCTCAGCCGGACCCCTAGCCCGACCACTGGGCGGCCCGGCAGCCTCCGTCGAACCGCGACGCCCGGCCGGTGGGCTCAGCCGAACTGCACCGAGCGCTTCGCGAGGCCCATCCAGAAGCCGTCGATCACGCTCCGGCCGCCGCCCAGGTCCCCCGCCGCGTCCGCCGCGCCCAGCGTGACGAAGAGCGGCGCGAAGTGCTCCGTGCGCGGGTGGGCGAGCCGGCCGGCCGGGGACTTGTGCTCGAAGTCGAGGAGCGCGTCGACGTCCTCGGTCTCCAGGGCGTGGCGCCCCCAGTCGTCGAACTCCGCCGACCAGCCCGGCACCCCCGGCCCGGAGTGCCGCAGCGCGGCCAGGTTGTGGGTGAAGAAGCCGCTGCCGACGATCAGTACGCCCTCGTCGCGCAGCGGCGCGAGCCGGCGGCCGATGTCCATCAGCTTCCGCGGGTCGAGCGTGGGCAGGGAGATCTGGAGTACGGGGACGTCGGCGTCGGGGAACATCTCCACGAGCGGCACGTAGGCGCCGTGGTCGAGCCCCCGGTCGGAGATGTCCTGTACGGGAGTGCCGGGACCGTGCAGCAGTTTGCGGACCGACGCGGCGAGCCCGGGCGCGCCCGGGGCCGCGTACCGCACCTGGTAGTAGTGCTCGGGGAAGCCCCAGAAGTCGTAGACGAGGGGGAGGGTCTCGGTCGCGCCGAGCGCGAGCGGGGCCTCTTCCCAGTGGGCGGAGACCATCAGGATCGCCTTCGGCCGGGGCAGCCCCGCCGACCAGGCGGCGAGTTCGCCGGGCCAGACCGGGTCGTCGGCGAGCGGCGGGGCGCCGTGCGACAGATAGAGGGCGGGCATCCGTTCCAGCGTGGTGTCGGCGTCCATGACGACCGCCTCCGTTCCGGGTCGATGACGTCCCGGGTCGACGCCGTACGGACCGACGTCGACGCCGTCCGGACCGACCCAGCCAGTCATTGAAAGTTCAAGCTCACCTGACATGACGAGCTTAGACCCGATCTAGTTCAACTTTCAAGAATGAGCCGTAGGATAGATACATGACCATGGCACCCAACGACGCGCCCCGCTGGCTCAGCGACGAGGAGCAGCACGTCTGGCGCGCGTACCTGCACGCCACCACCCTCCTCGAGGACCATCTCGACCGCCAGTTGCAGCGCGACGCCGGGATGCCGCACATCTACTACGGCCTGCTCGTCCAGCTCTCCCAGGCGCCCCGGCGGCGGCTGCGGATGACCGAGCTCGCCAAGGGCGCCAAGATCACCCGCTCCCGGCTCTCGCATGCCGTCGCGCGCCTGGAGAAGAACGGCTGGGTGCTCCGCGAGGACTGTCCCTCCGACAAGCGGGGACAGTTCGCGTATCTCACGGACGAGGGGTACGAGGTGCTGGAGCGGACGGCCCCCGGCCATGTCGCCGCCGTACGACAGGCGATGTTCGACCGGCTCACCCCGCACCAGGTGGAGCAGCTCGGCGAGATCATGAAGGTGATGGCGGAGGGACTGCAGCCGACGGACCCGAACGCGGACCTGCCCTGGCTCCGCTGAGCGGAACCAGGGCAGGCGGCGACCGGGTGGGGTCGGTGGGTCAGTGCGCGAAGACGGGGATGATCCGGGCCGCGCACGATGACGGGGATCCGGGTCAGTGCGCGATGACGGGGATCCTCACCTCGTCCTCGGCGCCCTCGCCCTCGCCGGACCCGGACGCGGCCACCGCGCCGGTCCCCGGCTTCCCGGTGTTGATGAGGGTGACGGCGATCGCGGCCGAGACGACCAGGATGCCGACGGCCCACCAGATGGCCGCCGCGTAGCCCTCGACCATGCCCTGGAGCTGGAGCAGCTTCTGGGCGCCCTGCGTGGTGGCACCGGCCGCGTGGTCGGCGATGTACGCGGTCGTGGCCGAGGCGGCGATCGTGTTCAGCAGCGCCGTACCGATCGCGCCGCCGACCTGCTGCGAGGTGTTGACCATCGCGGAGGCCACACCGGCGTCCCGCGGGTCGACGCCGTGCGTGGCGAGCGACATGGCCGGCATGAAGGCCGTACCCATGCCGAGGCCGAGCAGCAGCTGGGCGGGCAGGATCAGACCGGCGTACGAGGTGCCGATCTCCAGCTGGGTGAGCAGCAGCATGCCGACGCCGGCGGTCAGGAAGCCGGGGCCCATCAGCCAGCGCGGGGGAACGCGCATCATCAGCCGCGTGCCGATCTGGGTCGAGCCGATGATCATGCCCGCGATCATCGGGAGGAACGCGAAGCCCGTCTTGACCGGCGAGTACCCCTTCACGACCTGGAGGTAGTACGTCAGGAAGAGGAACAGGCCGAACATCGCGATGACGGCCAGACCCAGCGAGAGGTACACACCGCCGCGGTTGCGCTCGGTCAGGACGCGCAGCGGCAGCAGTGGCGACTTGACCTTCGCCTCGGTCAGGACGAAGGCGGCGAGGAGCACGGCGGAGGCGACGAACATGCCGATCGTGGTGGCGTCCGACCAGCCCTCGGACTCGGCGCGGGTGAAGCCGTAGACGAGCGCGACCAGGCCGAGGGTGGACAGGATCACACCAGGGATGTCGAGCGGCGAGCGGTTGCGCCCGCCGGCCGGCTCACGGATGACGAAGTACGCGCCCGCAGCCGCGACGATCGCGAACGGGATGTTGACGAAGAAGGTCCAGCGCCAGTCCAGGTACTCGGTGAGGAAGCCACCGAGGATCAGGCCCACGGCGCCACCGCCACCGGCGATCGCACCGTAGATGCCGAAGGCCTTGGCGCGCTCCTTGGCATCGGTGAACATCACCGCAAGCAGGGAGAGCGCGGCGGGCGCGAGCAGCGCGCCGAACGCGCCCTGGAGTGCGCGGGCGCCGAGCATCATCGCCTCGCCGGTCGCGGCCCCGCCGACGGCGGAGGCCGCGGCGAAGCCGATCAGACCGACGACGAAGGTGCGCTTGCGGCCCCAGAGGTCCGCGATGCGGCCACCGAAGAGCAGCAGACCGCCGAAGGCCAGGGCGTAGGCCGTGATGACCCACTGCCGGTTGCCGTCCGAGATCCCCAGGTCCTGCTGGGCGGAGGGCAGCGCGATGTTCACGATCGTCGCGTCGAGCACGACCATCAGCTGGGCGAGGGCGATGAAGATCAGCGCTTTCCAGCGCCTCGGATCCATTTCGGACATGGGTGTGGCCACCTCTTGGTGCGTAAAGGAAAATCTGGACGTAAGTACAGGGGGTGCCAGGGCTCGAAGGCGCGTTGTGGAGCGCGTTTCGGCGTGTGCGTTTCGGCGCGTGTGTCTCGGGGCGTACGCCTCGGGGTGCGTTACGGGACGGTCAGCTCGGGGTCACGACTCGTCGGAGTCGCCCCGCAGGTCCTCCAGAGTGGCGGCCGAGCCGGGCAGCACGGAGCGCGCGGGCGCTTCGAGACCGTCCAGGAACAGCTGCAGATGGCGGTGGACGAAACGGTCCATGTTCAGACAGGCGGTGCCCGGGAGCGGCCGGGTCAGCTGGGAGACGGCGACCAGCAGGTCCCCGACGTCGACGTCGGGGCGGAGCTTGCCCGACCGGTGCGCCCGGTCGACGAGGCCCCGCACGGCCTCCTCCAACCGCGTGCGCTCGGCGACCAGTTCGGGCTGGTCCATCTCGAAGGTGCCGTCGAGCATCGGGCACAGGGCGCCGATGCGTTCGTCGGCGGCGCCGTGGGTGAAGCGGCGCAGCGCGTCGAAGGCGTCGGCCTCCCCCGCGTCCACGGCCGCGGCCGCCTCCTCCGCCAGGTCCGTGGTGCGGGACGTGACGGAGACGACGACCTCGTGGATCAGGTCGTTGCGCTCCGGGAAGTTGCGGTAGAGCGTGGCGTTGCCGACCCCGGCGCGCCGCGCGATCTCGTCGAGCGGCACCTGCGGGCCGAACTCGACGAACATCTCACGGGCCGCCGTCACGATCCGCTCGCGGTTGCGCAGGGCGTCCGCCCGCGGGCGGGGCATGCGACGGGTGGGCTCGGTGCCGGCCTGGGTGGTCACGCCACATCCTCCTTCTCATGATCCGGTCCGATGATCCGGGGACTCAGTCCCCACTTCGTGGAACACAGGTGTAAACGGGGAGCGAGTCCCCGGTTATTTCCCCGCCCGACTGTGACCTGGATCACATTCAGGGCGCTGTGTGGAATACCCACGATCGGGCCAACCCCGCGCGCGCCCGCGCACCTCTCGACACAGGCTGATCGAGCAGCGGCGCTGACCAGCTGGCCTGACCAGCTGACCCACCAGCCGGCTGACGCTGACCTGAGGCTGACCAGAGAGGCGACCGGATGCACCAGACCCGCCGGGGGATACGCAGACCTGTCGCCCTCGCCGTGGCAGCAACCCTCGCGCTCGCCGCCCTGGCCTCGGCCAGCAGCACCCTCCCGGGCCCGACACCGGCCTCGGCGGGCCCGGTGGCCACCGCCCCCAGGGACTCACGGGAGTCCAAGCTCGGGCCGTGCCGGATCGCCACGACGCTGGGCGTGCAGATGTCGGAGGGCCTGCCGACCGCCCCGGGCTACGCCCGCTCCACGGGCAGGATCAGGGCCCTCAACCTGATGATCGACTTCCCCGACGCGCCCGGGGACGGGACGGCCCTCGGCCGCTACCACGAGTTCTTCCCGAAGACCTCCGAGTGGTTCCGCACCAGCTCGTACGGGCGCCTGCACTACCACCCCGAGGCCCCGATATCCGACTGGCTGCGGATGCCGAGGCCGTTCTCCTCGTACGGGATAGAGCGCGGCTCACCGTACGAACCGGGCTACCGCGGGTTCGTCGAGGACATCGTGAAGGCCGCCGACCCGAAGGTCGACTTCAGCGCGTACGACCTGGTCAACGTCCTGGTCACCCCGAACGCCGGCCCCTCGGCCCTGGACACCGTCCTGTCCGTCACCTTCTCCGGCAACGACGACGCCCCCTACGCGGACGGCGTCCCGCTCTCCAACACGTCCTTCGTCTACAGCCGCCAGGACGACGGCTCGGGCACGTACGCCACGACCGGCTACCGCGTCCTGCCGCACGAGAACGGCCATGTCTTCGGCCTGCCCGACCTCTACACCGCGGACGGCGGCGGCACGGTCGGGCACTGGGACATCATGTCCGAGGACTGGGGGGCCAACAACGACCTCCTCGGCTGGCACAAGTGGAAGCTGGGCTGGCTCGACAACGAGCAGGTCGGCTGCGCGTCCACGCCCGGCACGCACGAGTACACGCTGACCCCGCTGGCGACCACCGGCGGCGACAAACTCGCCTTCGTACCGCTCTCCGAGACCTCGGGTTACGCGATCGAGGTCCGCACCCGCGAAGGCAACGACGAGGCCGTCTGCGAGCCGGGCGTCCTGATCTACCGGGTCGAGTCCGACGTCGACACCGGTCACGGCCCGGTGACCGTCGCCGACAGCGACAAGGACAGCGGCGGCTGCACGCGCCGCCCGAACGTCCACGCGGAGCTGTCGGACGCCCCGTACCGCCCGGGCGAGACCTTCACGGACCGCACCAACGGCATCCGGATCACGGTCACGCACGAGGACGGCAAAAGCCACTACCGGGTCCGCGTCACCCGCGCGTGAGCTCTTCCCTGAGCTCCCGCTTGAGGATCTTCCCGGTGGCGTTCCGGGGCAGCTCGGCGTCCCGTACGACGACCTGGGCCGGCACCTTGAAGGCGGCGAGGCGCGCGCCGACGTGCGCCCGCAGCTCGTCGACCGTGACACTCGACGGCTGCCTGAGTCGCACGACGGCGGCGACCTCCTCCCCCAGCGTGGCGTGCGGGACGCCGAGGACGGCGGCGTCGAGGACGTCGGGGTGGTCCTGGAGGACGTTCTCGACCTCGACGCAGTACACGTTCTCGCCGCCGCGGATCACCATGTCCTTGAGCCGGTCGACGAGGGTGACCCGCCCGTCGTGAAGCCGGGCGAGGTCTCCGGTACGGAACCATCCGTCGTCGCCGAAGGCGCTCTTCGTCGCCTCCTCGTCCCGCCAGTACCCGCGGACGACGGACTGCCCGCGCAACCACAGCTCGCCGACGCCGTCCGCGTCCGGCCGGTCGATCCGGACCTCGGTGGCGGGCGTGGGCCGGCCGACGCTCCGCGGATCCGCGCGGTACTCGGCCCCGAAGTTCGCGAACACGCCCCCGCAGGTCTCGGTGAGCCCGTAGCCGTTGCGCGGCTCGATGCGCTCCCCGTACAGGGCGGTGAGGCGGGCCACGATCTCGGGCGGCGCGGCGGCGCCCCCGGTGTTGAGCATGACGAGGCTCTCCAGCCGGTCGCCGGTCTCCTCCGCCCGGTCGAGCAGCTGCAGGGCGGTCGTCGGCACGCCCGCGTAGTGCGTGACGCGATGGCGCCGGATCAGCTCCAGCGCCTTGTCCGCGTCCCACTTCCGCATCAGGACGAGGGTCCCGCCCGCGGCCATGACCGAGTAGAACGACGTGAACGCCGCCACGTGGAAGAACGGAAACGTGGTGAGCGAGACGGGCGCGGGCCCCTGCCCGGGGACCATGCCGCGGCCGAGGGCGGAGGCGGCGGCGTAGTACCGCGGATTCATCGCGGCCCCGGCCTGCGCGAGGTGGGTGGCGACGGCCCCCTTGGGCCGGCCGGTGGTCCCGGAGGTGTAGATGATGGTGGCGTCGTGCTCGGGCAGGACGTCGACGAGCGGCGGCCCGAGGAGCGGATCGGTGTCGCGTACGTACTCCTGGAAGCCTTCCCGGGCCTCCCCGTGGAAGACGACGCCGGGCACGTCGTGCTCCCGCGCCCACCGCCGGACCCGCTCGACGCGCTCGCCGTCGACGAGCAGGATCCGGGGCGCGCAGTCGTCGAGGGCGTACGCGAGCTCCTCCTCGGTCCACCAGGCGTTGAGGGGCACGGCGACGAGGCCGGCGAGCTGGGCGGCCCAGAAGGCGATGTGCCACTCGGGATGGTTCCGCATCGCGACGGCGGCCCGGTCCCCCGGCCGCAGCCCGTACACCTCGCAAAAGCGCCGGGCGAGTCCGCAGGCGGCGTCGAAGAACTCCCGGTAGGTCAGCTCCCCGTCCTCGGACACCAGGAAGACCTGGTCGCCGTAGGCCCAGGTGGCCTCCACGAACTCCCGCAGCGTGCGGGGACCGCCGACGTACACCCCGTCCTCGACCGCGAAGGGCCCGCCGGGCGCCGCCAACCGGGCGCCGATGCCCACGGCCATCTCTCCTCCGCGCACGTCCACCCTCTCCACGCCACGCTCCGTCCCGTCCCGGCCTGGCCCGCCCTGTCCCGGAACGTACCACCCGTCGCCGCAGGTCAGAAGGGCCGGATCACGGCCCGGATCGCGTCCCGGATCGCGGCCCGGATCGCGTCCCGGATCGCGTCCCGGGCGGCGCCTCGCGCGGGGCGGCCGGCGACCGCCCGAACGGATCAGTATTCGAGAAGCGCCTTTCATCCAGGCGGAGTTAACGTGACGACCATGGACATCACGATCAACACCACCGCCCTCCCGCACGACGACCCGGACGCCTCTCTGGCCTTCTACCGCGACGCCCTCGGCTTCGAGGTCCGCAGCGACGTCGGCCAGGGCAAGATGCGCTGGATCACGGTCGGCCCCGTCGGCCAGCCCGGCACCTCCATCCTCCTGGCGCCGCCGGCCGCCGACCCCGGGATCACCGAGGCCGAGCGCCGCACCATCCTCGAAATGATGGCCAAGGGCACCTACGGCTGGATCCTGCTGGCCACCCCCGACCTCGACGACACCTTCGCGAAGGTGCAGGCCGGTGACGCCGAGGTGGTCCAGGAGCCGACGGAGCAGCCGTACGGCGTCCGCGACTGCGCCTTCCGCGATCCGGCGGGGAACCTGATCCGCATCCAAGAGCTTCGCTGAGCACCTCGCCACCGCCCGCTCGGACCGAAGGAGCTCACTCATGTGTCATCCCGCATGGTCGCGCGCCCGCACCGCCGCGCAGCGCCTGAGCGATTTCGCACACCTGCGCCGCGTCCGCGACCGGATCGACCGGGAGTACGCGCGGCCACTGGACGTCGAGAGCCTCGCCCTCGACGCGAACATGCCGGCCGGGCACCTCAGCCGGCAGTTCCGGCTCGCCTACGGCGGGTCGCCGTACACCTATCTGATGGCGCGTCGCGTCGAGCGCGCCGCGATGCTGCTGCGGCGCGGCGATCTCGGCGTGGCCGAGGTCTGCTTCGCGGTCGGCTGCTCGTCACTGGACACGTTCAGCCTGCACTTCACCGAGCTGGTCGGCATGGAGCCCGACGAGTACCGGCGCCGCGCGGCGCGGGGACCGGTCGGGACCGGACCGGTCAGGATTCGAGAAGCACTGCCGAGGGAGCCGGAACTAGCGTGAATGCCATGAACTCCACGACCTCCACCACCTCCATCGCAGCCCTCACCCTCGAGGTGACCGATGTAGCGGCCGCCGAGCGCTTCTACACCGCGATCGGTCTGGGCGGCCAGGTGCGCCTGCGGGCCTCCGAGGCGCCGACGACCGGCTTCCGCGGATTCTCGCTGTCGCTCACGGTGTCCCAGCCGGCCGACGTCCGCGGCTTCGTCGACGCCGCGCTCGAAGCCGGCGCCACGGTGCTGAAGCCCGCGTCGAAGTCGTTCTGGGGCTACGGCGGCGTCGTCCGGGCACCGGACGGCACGATCTGGAAGATCGCCACGTCGGCGAAGAAGGACACCGGCCCGGCGACCGGGAAGATCGACGAGATGGTGCTGCTGATCGGAGCCGCGGACGTGGCCGAGAGCAAGCAGTTCTACGTCGAGCAGGGCCTCAGCGTGGCGAAGAGCTTCGGCCGCAAGTACGTCGAGTTCGCCACCGCGGACTCGAGCCCGGTCAAGCTGGCCCTCTACGGCCGGCGCGCCCTCGCCAAGGACGTCGGCGTCCCCGTCGGGGGCACCGGATCGCACCGGATCGCGCTGGGCACCACGGGCGGGGCGTTCACCGACCCGGACGGCTTCGTCTGGGAGGAAGCGTGACGGAAGCACCGCCGCGCGGGCTCCAGGAGAGACTGCGGGACACACGCGACAGGCTGGAGAACGACGTCGACCTGTGGGTCGCGACGCCGAGCGCCTCGGACTCCCTGGGAGTCCATCTGATCCCCCTCTCGTACCTCTGGGACGGGACCACGTTCCTCATATCGACGCCACGGGCCTCGGTCACCGGCCGCAACCTGCTGGCGGACGGCCAGGTACGCCTCGGTCTCGGGCCGACGCGCGACGTCGTCGTCGTCGACGGCACCGCCGAGCCGGTGGACATCGCCGAGCTCGCCCCGGGGACGGGCGACGCGTTCGCGGCCAAGACCGGCTTCGACCCCCGTGAACTCGACCAGCCCTACCAGTACTTCCGGATCCGCCCACGGCGCGTCCAGGCCTGGCGAGAGGCGAACGAACTACGGGGCCGCGACCTGATGCGCGACGGTCACTGGCTCGCCTGACACCACCGCTCCCCTGCTCCGCACGGACACCGACCCATGAGAGAGGAACCGCCATGAGCGAGACGCAGAAGTCCGACGAGAAGTACGACGGATTCACGGCCGAGGAGCGCGACGCGATGAAGGAGCGCGCCAAGGAGCTGAAGTCCTCGACGCGCCGCCCGCGCGCGGCGAAGGCGGACCCGGAGACCGAGGTGCTCGCGAAGATCGCCGAGATGCCGGACGAGGACCGTGTCCTCGCCGAGCGCATCCACGCGATCGCCAAGGAGAGCGCACCGGACCTCACGCCGAAGCTCTGGTACGGGATGCCGGCGTACGCGAAGGCCGGCAAGGTCGTCTTCTTCTTCCAGAGCGCGGCGAAGTTCAAGGCGAGATACGCCACGCTCGGCTTCAACGACCCGGCCAACCTCGACGAGGGCACGATGTGGCCGACGGCCTTCGCCCTGACGAAGCTGACGGCATCCGACGAGGCCCTCATCGGCGAGCTCTTCAAAAGGGCGGCAAGCTGACCGTTTCCGCAGGTCATCCACCCATCCGCACGGGCGCCCCGACATGATCCCTTATGTGGGGCGCACCCGCACAGCCCGATCCGCTAGGCTGTCAGCGGTCAGTGGGCTCCCAGACAGCCCCGCCCGGCAGAGGTCCCCAAGGACCCCACCCCGGCGGCTGTCTGCGAACCGACCGACCGGGAATGCCTTCGTAGCTCAGGGGATAGAGCACCGCTCTCCTAAAGCGGGTGTCGCAGGTTCGAATCCTGCCGGGGGCACAAGGGAAAGGGCCCCCTACCGATCTTGGTAGGGGGCCTTTGACATCCACTTCTGACATCAACGGCGGCCGCCGGGGCGCCCCAGGTCTATCTTGATCCCGGCAATGTTCGGCCGACACGGGAGCTGTCCATGTGGGAGACCGTCTCGGTCTTGGTGCTTCTCGTGATCGTTACCCAGCCCCTTCTGCACCGGATGCAGAAGCGATGGCACAGCGTGCGCACGGCCCAGAGGGTCGCCGCGCTGAACCGCGGGGAAACCGTCCGTGTCCGCTGTGCCGCACGATTCCGCAACTCCGGCGGAGACCGACGCCGTGCTTACCTGACAGCGACGTCTGAGGGTGTCTTCGTTTCCACTGCGGACGGCACCGTCTCGAAACTGCAGCTCGGAACTCCGGACACCCAAGTCACCATCGTTGCCGAGCTTTCCATGCTGGTGTGCGACGTGGCTGGGCGGCAGCTTGAGGTTCTGCTGGCGGCCGGGGAAGACCGCCTCCTACAGGCCGTTGCAGCCCGCCTCCCGGACTGCGACACCGGTGACCGCAGCTGAGCAGGCGGGCAGGATGTAGTCCCAAGCCCCCAACGAAGCAGGCGTGGGGGGGGGGGCGCGGCCGGCCGGGGGCGGGGCGGCCCCCGGGGCGTGTCACGGGCGCTCGCCCGGCGGGCGGGGGGGGGGGCCGCGCGCGGGCTCTCTG
>NZ_JBHWBS010000044.1:21170-28761 GCF_042735655.1 Streptomyces sp. NPDC059567
CCCAGCTGCCCCGGGGCTATGAATCGAGACCACCCCCCCCAGCCACGCCGGGGGCACCCGCCGCCGGCGGCGCGTGGCACACGCCTGAGCACGTCTACTGTCCGACGCTCATGGCCCAGCGGACCGGGCTCGGCGCCTGCACGCTGACGGATGCAGACTCCCGGTCCTGCTTGAGGTCGATCTGGTTGTAGGTGGTGCTGACTTCGCCCTCGACACACCGGAGAGGGAAGGACAGGCCGGAAGGGGCGAACGTGACGGTCACAGTCCCCTTGCCCTGACACCTGTGCGTCCGGACCGTGCATGAGTTCCTCGCCGACGGGCGACCCGTGCAGTTGTCGACGAGCTGGGAGCCGTACGACCTCACGGGCGGGACCCTCGTGATCCTTCCCGAGGGCGGGCCCCACGCCGGAGCTGGCGTTGTGAACCGGATGGCCGAGATCGGCATCACGGTCAGCCACGCCGTAGAGCAGCCCGAGCCGCGGCAGGCCACCGCCGAGGAAGCCTCACTCCTCGGCATCCAGAAGGCCGCCCTCGTCACGCACATCCGGCGGACGTACTACAGCGACGAAGGGCGTCCCGTAGAGACGGCGGACATCGTCGTGCCCGCCGCCCTGTGCGAGATCGTCTATGAGATCCCGATCAAGCAGTAGCTCGCCTCAGCTCCGCAGGTCTGGCCAACCGTCCTTGTTCGAGTAGCTCTCGAAGCAGTACCGGGTGGAGCGGTCCCACTCCTCGCCGGTGGCCAGCTCGTACGCCTTGTCCGGCACGTACAACAGCCACTCGCCGTCGCGCTCGCTTGAGGTGTACGGGGCGAACTTGTCGACGTCGAAGAAGACGCTCTCCCACACGGCCTGTCCTGCGGCCACCACAGCGCAACGCGTGTACAGGAACACGTCGGACGACTGAGGGAACGGCCTACCGTCTCGGGTCGTCAGGTCGACCACGGGAAGTGTGCCGAACTTCTCTTGATCCAGGCGGTAGAGGGCCTCGGCATGGCGTTCCGCGAAGCCGATGATGTCGGGGACGGAGCGGCGGCTCAGCTCTTCGGCAAGGCGCTGGCAGCTCTCTTCGGTGGCTTCGCCGTTAAGGGTGGCTATCAGCACCCAGAAGTCGGCCCATGTCATTCTCACGAGCGCAGGATGTCAGGGCGGTCTGACATCAACGGTTGACATCAACGTGGACGGATCGCGTCGGTCGTCCCCGGCTGTCCGCAGCAGTCGTCAGCAGCCGAACAACCCCAGCAAGACCCACCCGATCGAACTCCTAAAGCGGGTGTCGCAGGTTCGAATCCTGCCGGGGGCACAAGGGAAAAGGGCACCTCCATCACGACGCGAGGAGCCACCCCGGCAGCGCTGAGCAGGGTGGCGCAGCCGTGCCGGGCGTCGTGGAGCCGGATGACGCGGAGGCCGGCGGAGGCGGCGACGCGGGTGAACTGGCTAGCCCTCCGCGACGATGCGGCGTGCCGCCTCCGCCTTCTCGTGGTGGGCCGTGCGCAGCTTCTCCAGGGCCTCGGCGTTCTTTTCGATGTCCGCCTTCTGGATCCTGGACTCGGCCTGGAACCAGATGTCGAGAAGCCCTGTCTCCTCCTTGCACCGCAGGTCCGCGGCCGCGGTGTCCTTCTCCTTCGCGGAGACCGTCTTGCCCTGGAATTCGGAGCTGTTCATCGGGTCCATCGGGGACGCGTATCGGAAGCTGGAATTCCGCATACATGCGGACCATTTCCGGAATCCTTCCCTCACCGATGGGTCGGTGAGGGATTCCCTATAGCTTTCGGTGGCGATACGGCTCGCGACCGCCGCCCCGGCCGGTTCGTCGTACTCCTTGGAGAGCTTTCCGACCGACTGACCGAAACATCCGTCCGACGGAACCTCTTTCCCCTTGTACATGACCTTTTCCCCGCCGCCCCGTACCGCGCTCCGCTTTCCGTAGAGCACCGGGAAGGCATCCTTCGGGAGTGCGGGCCGCTCGGTCGGCAGTGCGTCGTGGTTCGGGTGGTAGCCGAAGCGCGCCGCCTCGCTCGCGCTCGACAGCCCGTAGCGGCGGTCGGCGGGCTCGGGTGCGTCCGCGCCCGGCTTCGGAGGCTCGTACGTGATCCCGTACGTGCGCATGCAGCGTCGCGTCAGCACCTGCTGGGCGGACTCGATCGCGGCGTTCTCGGCGTCGGTGTAGCTGTACCGGGCGATGGGCAGCCGGTCGCTGTACGTGACCTGCCGTGCGGCCGCCGGGCCGCCGGACGCGGCAGGGTTCTCGGCGGACCCGGCCGGGCCGCCGCCCTCGCTCTGACCGCTCCCGGGGGAGCAGCCGAGCAGGGCAGCGGCCAGGGCCAGGCAGGCTGGTGCCAGGCGTCGCATGCGGATCAGAACTTGTAGCAGTTGCCGTTGTAACGGCCGTAACCGAAGGACGCGTTCTCGTTGTACGTGTTCACGAGGCGGTCGTTCGGGCCGGTGTTGGTGGTGCCGTAGGGCGGGATGGAGTCGCAGGCGCCCGAGAGGTTGCTGTTGAAGTAGACGTTCAGGTCGTAGTCGCTGAGGTTCGACGCGGAGGCGGCGTTGTTCTTGACGTACTGGCCCTTGCCGGCGCCGTCACGCAGGAACTTGTAGCCGTCCAGGGTGTAGTGGTCAAAGCCCACGAACGCGGTGAACGAACCGGAGAGACCGCTGTTGTAGTAGAAGTGCATGCAGTACGGGTTGTAGTTGTCGCAGTAGGGCGCCGCGGAGGCGTGCGACTGCGGGGCCGTTCCGAGCACGAGGCCCGCCGTGGCAGCGGCGGTGAGGCCAAGGGAGGCTATCTTGCGGCGCGTACGCATGGAAATCCCCTGTGTAGGTCAGACACTGATGGTGCGGCGCGCGACTCCTCGCCGCGTGAGCCGCATGAGCATAACAACTGGCTTGATCTAAAGGGCCACTGATTTATTCAGCGTGCAACTTCCTTACGGAATAGGGTCATCCGCTTTCACGGCAGACGCCGCCCCGCAGATCCAGCTCGGCGCGGACGGTCTTCCCGGCCGGTACGCCGTCCAGGACCGTCCACCGGTCGGCCAGCGTCTCCACAAGCAGCAAGGCCCGACCGGCGGCGGCTTCGGGGGGCGGTGCGGAGAGCGCGCCGGGTGCGGGTGGGCGGCGGTCGGTGCGCGTGTCCGTGACCTCGATGCGGAGCGTGGCTGCGGCGAGCGTGGGAGCCTCAGTTCGAAGTCCCTGCCCGGTACGCGGCCGTGGGTGACGGCGTTCGCGGCGAGTTCGGCCACGAGGAGGGCGGCGGTGCCGGACGCGTCCGAGTCGTACGGGATGCCCCAGCGGTGCAGCTGGTCGAGCGTGAGGTGGCGGGCGAGGCGGGCGCCGCGCGGGGTGGAGCTGAACCGTTGCGTGAGCACACGTACGGTGACCAGGGGAGGGCTGGTGGGGGGATGGCGCCATATCCCCAATGTGGCTCGATAACTCCGGAGCCGTGTGTGTTCGGGGCCCTTCTGTCGTTTGGTGCTCACCACCGCTAGCCGAAGGCTGCTGCCGGCAACCTTGGACCTTCATCGCCTTCGCGAGTGCTGAAGTCCGGATCCATCAGGCGATGGCCGCGGCTTGTTGCTACGCGGAGCGTGTCCTTGGGGGCATCCGTCAGGAGCCGAAGTTCCTCCGGTTCGGTCTCGTCATCGCTGAGGGCTTCCAGTGCCTGCGCCACGAGGTCGGCCGCCAGGTCGAGTTGGACCCGCTGCCGTGCCGCTGGTGCCAGAAGCTGATCGAGCAGCCCAGGTGGTGGCGCCCGAAGCGGCACTGCGCCCGGTCGCACCGCGTGAAGTCCCGCCTGGCGGAGGCCCTGGCATGCATGCTGGAACTCCTGTAGCCACAGGTCAGGTAGCGTCGCGCTGCTCGGGGTGGGCGCGAGGGGGAAAAGTGGAGCGAATCACCGAGAGCAGATCGCGCAGCTGGCCCGTTTTGTGTCAGCGCGCATCCCAGACGCGGCCTCACTGCGAGGTGAAGCCCGCCGTACGGCCATGGCCCTACGTATGGCCGCCGATAAGCAGATCGCGGCGGTGCGGTTTCATCGTGCCTCTCCGCCGGCACAGGCGGTGGAGACCGAGCTGCATGCGACCGCCTCGTGGAACCTTCTGGTTGCGTTCGCTGAGATCTGGAGCGACCACCCGGAGTTCCCCGCCGACGCTGCCATGGAGACATTCGAGTTCGACTGCCAGTTGCCGCTCTCCCCTCTCGATGCCACGCACGCGGCGGACGCGCTGGGATAGGCGCAGAGGGTGCACATGCCGAGCGACGGAGGATGCGGCATCCGGCGTCATGGCGGCAGTTCGGGCGGAGACGGCGGGCCGCCTTCGCTCTCGCCGGCGCGGCGCGGCTGGTTCCGCGACAAGCCAGTGCCCTGCGCAGCGGCTAGCTGTTGGGGTGGTAGCGGCAGGACGAGTCGTCGCAGGAGGTGGGTACCTCCCACCGGCTGCTGATGCGGTGCAGGAGGCCCTGATCCGCAGGCCGGGCCGGGAGGTTGCACAAGATTTCGGTGGGGGAGTAGATCGGGCGCGCGTCGTCCTCGATGTGCTCGGGGTCGGTGTAGTGGAATTCCTCCCGGCGTTCCCAGGGCAGGGTGATGTGCGGCCGGTGGTCGAGGGGGTTGTCGTCGGCGAAGGAGGGGTGGAACCGCCACTGGGTGCCGAAGGCGCGGTTGTGGACCTCACCGAGGTACCAGGCCGCAACCGCGACCAGGGGCGCGTCCATCACCTTGCGGGCCTGAGCGGGGCTGTCGAACGCGTCCCGGACGAGCGCTTCGAGCCGAGGGAGAGAATCCACGGTGAAGTCCCACGGCCCGCGGCCGGCGTGTTCCTTCGCCCAGGCGGGGAATCCGGTGCGCTGCTGTTCCAGCCACTTCTCCAGCACCGGGTTGTGGGCGCTGACGTGGTCTCGGGTCTTCTCTTCGCGCAGGTACTCGGCGTACTCGTCCTCGTCCATGTCGCGCGGATCGGTCCACTCCATGCCCCGAGACTAGGCGAACCATGTGTGCGCGGTGTAAAGATCCCGCACGGCACGTGAGTTGTCGGTGTGCCGTCAGTAATTGGGGTGCGGGCAGGGAGAGTTGAGCCCCTAGGGTGGGTTGCTCCCGCAGCGGCGCCGAACTGACCACGGGGGCCCGTGGCGCCACGCGAGGAAATCTGACCGACCTGGGGCCTCCAGGGGGTTTTCGTGACCCGACACATACGTTCCCGACGCCGCTGGTGGGCGCGGGCAGCGATCGCGCTGTCCTGCGCCGGCGCCGTCTCGCTGACCGGCCTGCCCGGCTGGGACCAGGCCGAGGCGAAGCCGAAGCCGCCGCTGAAGCAGGGCAAGCGGTGCGACGAGGAGTACAAGGACTTCTACGACTTCTCCGACGTCGCGGAAGGCGGCCTCCCGGCCGACGGGTACATCCGGCCGGACGCGGACCGCGACGAGTACGACTACGTCAACGGGCAGAAGCAATGGGACGGCCTGCGCGCGCCGACCGCTGATGAGCTCAAGGAGATCAGCGACAACCCTGACGACTACAAGAAGGGCGACGAGCGGCGGGTCTGGGCCTACTACAAGAAGGCGCAGAAGACGGCCCAGTGGAAGGGGGTGCCCTTCGAGACGTACCGGGACGACTTCTACATCCCCAAGGGCGGCAACGACCCCCGCGGCAAGGCGTACATGGCCAAGCTCGTCTACGACTTCGGCCTGGTGGGTCCGGACTGGATCTGCGAGAAGGAGTTCGAGGTCATCGACCCGGACACCAAGGAGCGCTACGTACGGCGTGCGGACGCCTACAACCAGCGCACCGGGGAGATCGTCGAGGGCAAGTCGAACGACAAGCCCGACCCCACGCAGCGCCCCAAGGACAAGGCGCTGCTGAAGGACCCGAACCACAAGGACAAGAAGATCTCCTACGCGTACGGGCGGGAGACGAAGGGCGGCGCGAAGAACCACGACGCCGATCTGCGGAAGATCGCCCCGGACCGGGTCAAGAAGATCTCGTACAAGGCGGACGCGGTCGAGAAGGCCCCGGGCGGTACGTCGAGCAGCCCGACGCGTCGTGTCGATCCGTACATGAACGCCAAGCCCGGCACCAGCACCGGTTCCCGGGGCGGCGGCAACGACATGATCCAGAAGTCGCCGGAGAACCCGAAGCAGCTCGCCGACCGGCTGCAGCGCATCGGCCGGATCCCTGGCGTCTCCCAGATGCCCACTCCGGGCGGCATCGACTTCTCCACCCTGGAACTCCAGTACGTCGGCACGCCCGTGAAGGGCAAGGGCCT
This sequence comes from Streptomyces sp. NPDC059567, assembly GCF_042735655.1. NCBI lineage: Bacteria > Bacillati > Actinomycetota > Actinomycetes > Kitasatosporales > Streptomycetaceae > Streptomyces > Streptomyces sp. NPDC059567. The sequence goes on from NZ_JBHWBS010000044.1 coordinate 27,433, forward strand.
GGACTACTCCTTCGGCGCGAAGGAGGACCCCGACAACGACACGGTCGGCTGGGGCGGCAGGGCGAAGGCGCAGATGGCGTCGGACGCGTTCTTCACGTGGCTGGCTCTGACGCCGGACAAGTTCTGGGTGAACCTCAACCCGGACACCCCCGGCACGATCATGGACGACAAGTTCGCGTCCACGGACGCCGGCCGGGTGCTGCTGGAGGCCGACCTCCGGCTCAAGCACGACTTCTTCAAGGCGATGGACCCCAAGACGGCCCTGGGCAAGAACACCTGGGACAGCCTGTCCAAGGTCAACGGCTGGCCGTGCCTGACGTCGACGCGGAACTGGATCGAGCCGAAGACGGCGAAGGTCCGCGAGCAGGACGGCGGGATCTACATCCTCGACGCGCCGCTCAAGCTCCAGTCGGAGTACGCCGACGTCAACACCCCCGGCCCCGGCGAGGGCAAGCCCTGCCAGGACTCGCTGACCAAGGCCGAGATCGAGCACAACGAGCGGGTGTTCCGCTCCACGATCGTGCCCGAGGTCGAGAAGTGGATCAACGAGGCCCCGCAGTACGCCGACCTGCGGCGCGTCTACAAGTCCCGGGTGGCGGCCGAGTTCGTCCGTCAGCAGGACGCCCAGCGCCCGACGGACTACCGCACCATCATCAACAGCAACAACGTGGCGCAGTGGCCGATCCGCGCCCCGCACCAGGACTGGAAGAAGACCGACGTCTTCGACAAGTACGTCAAGGTCTTCAAGGAGGGTGAGTTCAAGTACGAGCTCACCAAGGGCCAAGAGGTCTGGGTCATCAGCGTCGGCGGCGTGGACCTGTCCAAGCAGCCCAAGCGGAACGTCACCCAGGCCGAGTTCCGGCTCCAGAACCGCCACCTGCCGCGCCAGACCCAGACGTCGGTGAAGGCCCTCACGGACGACACCGAGCGGGAGCGGCTGCTCCTCCTCGGCGGCAACAGCGCCGGCCAGAAGGACGACGACGGAGGCACCCCGCCGTCGCCGGACCCGACCGACCCGCCGAACCCGACCGACCCGCCGACGACCCCGGCCCCCACCACCCCGGGCCCCGGTGACGGTACGACGGCCCCGCCGGCGAACAAGCCGGACCCCGACGGCGATCTCGCCGACACCGGCTCCGACACCCCCATCGGCCTGATCACCGGCATCGCCGCGGCGATCGTCGCCCTCGGCGGTGGCCTGATGTGGTGGATGCGCCGACGCAAGACCCTCGACGGGTAGCCTGAACAGGCAGTACACGCCTCTTGCAGAAGGGGCGCCCCCCCCCCCCCGAGGCGGGGGGGAGCCCGGAGCCGGGGCCCCGGGGGCGG
>NZ_JBHWBS010000044.1:28771-58029 GCF_042735655.1 Streptomyces sp. NPDC059567
ACTCACTGGTGGGGGTTGATCTATGTGCTATACGAGTGAAGCATCTAGCCGCCGCACCCGCGAGGGCGCGGGGGGGGGGGGGCCCCCCCCTTCTGCAAGGTCGTCTGCGTTCCTGTCCCACCTTTGCGGGGATGCAACACCGTCGAGCGGTGCATCAACCGCCTGAGGCAGTGGCGCGGCATCGCCACCCGCCAGGGGAAGACCCCGACCATCCACCTGGCCGGGCTCCACGTCGCCGGCATCGTCCTCTGGTCCGCCCACGCACCGTGCCGGACCGGTCAGATGCAGTCGCCCAGGAAGCGACCTTCGCGGTGGTCGGAGCTGATGAAGACGAATCCGCTGCCGTAGCCGAAGTTGAGGAAGAAGGGATCCTCCGCGTCCTCGCACCGGTCGGCGAACTGGCAGAGGAACAGCCAGGAATCGTCGTCGAGGCCCCAGGCACGGCCGTTGGGCAATCCGGACCGTACGACACGGCACTGACACAGCGCGCGGGACCGTCAGAACCGGCAACTCCCGTGATCCCGACGAAACGCCGTGGCCGAGGCCGGCGACGGGCGCCGGATCGGATGGAATCGACGGGAGCGGTCCGGATCTGTTCGCGAGTGGCGGCAGGACCGCTCTACTCCCAGGTCGCCGTGTCGGGGTCGATGCCGTGGGTGCGTGCGTCGGCGTCGATGATTCGGCGGAGCCATGTGGCAAGGCCGGTGCGGATGCCGTCGTAGTGGGCGGCGAATCCCGGGTCGGTCTCGTACATGCGGCCGAGGCAGACCTGCATCTGCCGGGTGAGGGGAAAGTACGAGGCGAAGAGCTCGCGGTGCCGCTCGACGAGGGCGTTCGCTTCCGGGCTACCGGGGGTGACGCCTGCGTCCATCGCTTCCCCGAGGGCGCGGTCGAGGCCGGCATGGGCGTCGGCGACGGCCTGCCATTCCTCCGGGCCGCGAGAGGCCGAGCGTTCGGCGTACTGCAGCCATTGCGTCGTCGCTCCGTAGCGCTGACTGGCCTGGGCGGGCCAGTCCGGATTCCACTGGGGGCCGAAGATCGCGGCCTGCTGCTCGGCGGTCAGCAGCAGGCCGCGCTCGTGGGCGTCGATCATCCGGTCGAGTCCGGCGCTGAGCCGCTGGAGGCGGTCGATCCGGTCGGCGACCTGGATGCGCTGCGCGCGCAGCGCGCCGGGCACGTCCGCGGTCGAGTCGTCCAGGATCACCCGAATCCTGTCCAGGCCGAGACCGAGCTCGCGGTAGACGACGATGCGGTGCAGGCGTTCCAGGTCACCGGCGGTGTAGAGCCGGTATCCGGCGGCCGTGCGCAGCGTCGGTCGCGCCAGACCGATCTCGTCCCAGTGGTGCAGCGCGCGGACCGTCACGCCCAGACTCGTCGAGACCTGACCGACGGTCAGGCCGTCGACGTCAGTGGCATCAGGCATGGTCCCCATTGTCGCCGCGACCGGCGCCCGGCGGGGTGATCCCGATGGCCGCAAGGTTCCGCGCCTCCTGACCGGACGGATCGAAGGGCTTCGCCGCGGTGAGGACGATCCGTGCGTTCTCGGGGGTGATCACCTCCACATCGCGGGTGTTCCAGGGGGTGTCCCGTGGTCCGTCGACCGCGTTCGGTCGCAGCGCACGACATGCCTCGACAACGGAATCGACCTGGCCGAGCACGCACGCGAAACTGAAGCTCATCGCCGGTGCCTGCTCCGGAACGGTCTCCGCCTGGACGAGGAGCACGTCCTGGAACGCCCACCGGCGCAGATGCACCAGAGTGCCGGGAATGGTGAACAGCTCGAAGAACCCGAGCCCCTGGGTCCAGAACTCGACCGACGCCGCCATGTCGCTCGTGGGGATCGTCACGAACGCGGGCATGCCGTAGATGCCGCGGAACAGCTCCGGCGGGACCGCGTCCGGGCCGGGAGCGGGTACGGGACTCGTCTCGAAGGCGTTGTAGTAGTCGCTCATGCGCACCACCCTTCAGCCTCACGCGACGTGAGGGTCAAGTCCGGCCCGTGAGGCGGCGACAGAAACACAAGGTCCCGCTCGTTCTGTGCATGGCCCCGGCCACGCGAGCCCTGGAAGCGTCCCCCACCGAACCGCCCGTACCGACAGAGGGGAACGCTCCATGCGGACGACCAGTTGGGGCACGAGAGCACTTCTCGCCGTGGTGCTCTCGGCCACGGCGGGCGCCCTGCCCGCCGTGGCGAGCACGCAGCCCGGCGACGGCGGGCGCCCTGCCGGCACGACGTACTTCATCGACTGCGGCTCAGGCTCCGACAGCGCCCCCGGTACGTCCCCGGGCTCCGCCTGGGGCTCGCTGGAGAAGGCGAGTTCCGTCACGTACGGACCGGGTGACCGGATCCTGTTCCGGCGCGGCAGCGCCTGCGACGGCGTCTTCGCCCCGACCGGGTCCGGAGCCGAGGGCGCACCCGTCAGGGTCGACGCCTACGGGAAGGGCGCGAAGCCGCGTATCCAGGGCGGCGGTGCCCGCGCGGCCGTCCTGCTGGAGAACGTCGAGCGGTGGGAGCTGCGCAACCTCGACGTCTCCAACGAGGGCGCCGCGCCGGGTCCCCAGGAGCGCCGCGCCGGCATCCTCTTCCGTCTCACCGACTTCGGTACGGGTGAGCACTACGTCGTCGACGACGTGGACGTGCACGACGTCAACGGATCCGACCACAAGGACCCGGACCCGTCGGGCGGGATCCTCTTCGTCGTCCGCGGCACGGCGACCCCGACCCGCTTCGACGGGATCACGGTGACCGACTCGACCGTCCGGCACGTGGACCGGACCGGCATCTCCACCGCGTCCAGCTGGGGCAAGCGTCCCGAACACCCCAACAGCGGGGCACCCGGCTGGGCGCCGAACACCGACCTCACGATCCGCAACAACAAGGTGATCGACGTCGGCGGCGACGGCATCGTGCTCCAGCACGGCCACCACGCACTCGTCGAGCACAACTACGTCGACGGGTTCAACATGCGCTCCGCCGGCTACAACGTCGGCATCTGGGCGTGGAACTTCGACGACGCCGTCTACCAGTACAACGAGGTCACCGGCGGCCACGGGACGCTCGACTCGCAGGCGTTCGACTTCGACGGCGGGAACAACCGCAACGTCTACCAGTACAACTACAGCCACGACAACGAGGGCGGCTTCCTGCTCGTCTGCAACGCCACCGGCATGAAGACGTCCGACAACGTCTTCCGCTACAACGTGAGCATCAACGACCGCAACACGTGGAGCCCGCCGTACGGCGTGATCTCCGTGGTGTGCCCGGCGCCCAGCACCAACACCCAGGTCTACAACAACACCGTCGTGACCGATCAAGCGGGCACCGCGATGGTCAGTGACAACGGCAAGGGAGGGGTCACCTTCCGCAACAACATCTTCGTCAGCACCGCCGAGGGCGGCTCCCCCATCGTCGACGCGCTGAACACGTACGACCACAACCTCTACGTGGGGGTGGGCGCCGTGCCGGCGGGCGACGCCAACGCGGTGACGGCGGATCCGCGGTTCCTCGACGCCACCCCGGACAGTCCGGGTGACCTGCGGCTGCGTCCCGGCTCCCCGGCACTCGGCGCGGGCACGCCGATCGAGAACGCCGGCAGGCACGACTACTTCGGCAACCGCCTGCACGGCACGACCGACATCGGCGCCCACCAGCGCCCCGGTTCGCGGTAACCCGTTACCGCGATCCGGCCGAGTCTCCGCCGCACGACCGCGTTCGTGCGGCGGGTGCTCAGGCCCGCATCCGTACGGCGGTGCTCACGCCCGCATCCGTACGGCAGGGGCTCATTCCCGCATCCGTACGGCAGGGGCTCACGCCCCAGTCTCGATGACCAGCTCCGCGAGGAGGCCGCGGATGCGCTGCTCGATCGCGTCGCGGATCGGCCGGACCGCGTCCACGCCCTGCCCGGCGGGGTCGTCGAGCTTCCAGTCGAGGTAGCGCTTGCCGGGGAAGTAGGGGCAGGCGTCGCCGCAGCCCATGGTGATGACCACGTCGGAGGCCTGTACCGCCTCGGTGGTGAGGACCTTGGGGGTCTGGGCGGAGATGTCGATGCCCACCTCCGACATGGCCTCGACGACGGCCGGGTTCACCGTGTCGGCGGGGGCGGACCCGGCGGACCGGACCTCGACCCGGTCGCCGCCGAGGTGGGTCAGGAAGGCGGCGGCCATCTGGGACCGGCCCGCGTTGTGGACGCAGACGAACAGCACGGACGGGACGGTGGGAGTGCTCATGGTGGTCTTCCTGTGTCGAAAGGGCGTCAGCGGCCGGTGACGGCGAGTCCGGGGGCGCCGGTGGGGACGTCCGGCTCCCGCTCCGGGGCCGGGGAGCGTCCGAAGAGCGCGAGGGCCAAGGCGACAGCGACGGCCGTGCCGAGCAGCTGGGCGGCGACGAACGGCGGTACGGAGGCCGGGGCGATGCCGGCGAACGTGTCGGAGAAGGCGCGGGCGACGGTCACGGCCGGGTTGGCGAAGCTGGTCGAGGACGTGAACCAGTAGGCCGCGCCGATGTACGCCGCCACCGCGAGGGGGCCGAACCGCTGTCGGCCGGTGCGCGCCAGGCCGAGGACGAGAAGGACGAGGCCGGTGGTGGCGACGACCTCGCCGAGCCAGAGGTGGCTTGCGGAGCGGTCATGGGTGGCGAGCCGGGCGAGGGGTTCGGCGAACATCGCGTTCGCCAGGATCGCGCCGCCGATGCCTCCGGCCGTCTGAGCGGGGAGATAGGCCGCGACCTCGCGCAGGGTGGGCCCGTCCCCGGCGCGGCGGCCGGTCCACCACGCGGCCAGCGTCACGGCGGGGTTGAAGTGGGCGCCGGACACCGGGCCGAGCAGGGCGATCAGCACGCCGAGGCCGAAGACGGTGGCCAGTGAGTTGGCGAGCAGTTGCAGGCCGACGTCGCGGGTCAGCTCGGTGGCCTGGATGCCGGAGCCGACCACGATCGCGACCAGGGCCGCCGTGCCGACCAGCTCGGCCAGTACACGGCGCCCGAGCGGAGCCGTCATCGGAGCGCTCCGATCGCCGCCGGCGGCTGGAGGAGCGAGGAGAGCCGGGCGAGGGCGGTGGGCAGCACCCAGTAGTAGACCCAGGTACCGCGCCGCTCGGAGCCCACCAGACCCGCCTCCCTCAGCACCTTCAGGTGGTGGGAGATCGTCGGCTGGGACACGTCGAACGGGCCGGTCAGGTCGCACACGCAAGCCTCGCCGCCCTCGTGCGAGGCGATCAACGAGAGCAGTCGCAGTCGCACCGGGTCCGACAGGGCCTTGAACATCCGCGCCAGGTCGACGGCGCTCTCCTCGCCCAATGGCTCACGGACCATCGGCGAGCAGCACACCGCCTGGTCGTCCTGCCCGATCACCGGCAGCTCTGATTTCGACATGCGTCTATGTTGACAGTCATCTATCCCAGTGACAACCTCGATCTCATCAAGCTGTATCGACAGATGTCGAAACAGACCGGATCGTGGAGATCAGGGAGACCGCCATGTCCCGTGTCCAGCTCGCCCTGCGCGTCGCCGACCTCGAAGGCTCCATCGCCTTCTACTCCAAGCTCTTCGGTGTCGAGCCCGCGAAGCTCCGCCCCGGATACGCGAACTTCGCCGTCGTCGAGCCGCCGCTCAAGCTCGTCCTCATCGAGGGCGAGGCCGGCGAGGAGACCCGGCTCGACCACCTCGGCGTGGAGGTGGAGGCCACCGAACAGGTCACCGCGGCCACGACTCGCCTGAAGGACGCCGGTCTCGCCACCTTCGAGGAGAACGACACCTCCTGCTGCTACGCCGTCCAGGACAAGGTCTGGGTCACCGGCCCCGGCAAGGAACCCTGGGAGGTCTACGTGGTGAAGGGCGACGCCGACACCCTCGGCAAGAGCACCGAGACCACGCCGGACGCCTGCTGCGCTCCCGACGCGCAGAACCCCGCCCCGACGGCCACGGCTTGCTCCTGCGGCGCCTGACGAGCGGGGCATGCGCCTCAGGTGACGTCGAAGAGAGATACCGGGCCGGTCCGCAACGTGGGCGGAGCGCGCCGTCCCGGTCCGGGAAAGCCACTCGTAGAGCCGACCTCGGTGAGCCTGAGGCGACCTGGAAGGCATGCGCCCCGATGCCTCGACCGGCACCCGATGTGCATCCGTGTGCGCCTTCCGTGCGGGGTGCATGCCCGGGCACCCTGGACCGGTCTGCACGTCGGCCGAGACCAGGGGTGGGGATCGTGGCTCGTACGCAGTCCAAGTGTGGAGCGACAACGCAGAAGGGCACGAGGTGTCAGCGCCTCGCCATGGTGGGGGCATCGAGGTGCGATCGCCATCGGGGGGACTGGTCCTCCTACACCGTCCAGAAACGGAAGGAGGCCGAACGCGAGGCGAAGGCGGGCAAGCGCCGGAAGTGACGCCCTGCGGAAGCGGCTCCCCGGCCGTCATGCGGCGTCTGGACGCCGGGTTCGCCGTGATCGGGGACGTGCAGCTTCTGCCGGGGTACTCGGTGCTGTTGGTGGACGACCCCGAATGCGCAGCGGCTGTCCGAGCTGCCCCAGCGCAAGCGGCTGGCCTCGGCACGACTCGTTGCGTGCGGCGATCGGGGAGGAGCTGGACCGGCTGCGCTCGGCGGGCTGAACGCCGGTCCCCCTACGCCTGCCGGCACGTCAGGCGCATCTGGCCCGCCGCATGGTGGGCCTGTTCGCGGGTGGGGGTGCCCCAGTCCCGGCCCCGGTCGAGGAGGCGGACCGTGAACGTGGGCGCGCGCAGGGGGTGGCTGCCCGTGGGGACCAGGGTGCCCGGGTGGTCGGCCTGGTCGACGGTGAAGGTGGCGTACGGCGTGCCGTGCGCGAGGAGCTGGTACACCGACGGGTCCCCGGCCGCGTCCTGCGGGCGCGGCGGGCTCGGGACGTGGACCGCGAGGTCGCACGTGCGGTACGCGGGACCCACGTCCCACGTCCAGGTCGCCGAGTTGTCGTGGTCCTTCGTCGCGCTGCCCGACATCGGGAGCGACGAGAAGCGGCCGTCGCAGCCCCCGCCCCGGAAGCCGCCCGTCCGGACCGTGTACCAGCCCTCGAAGCCGTCCGCGTACCGGCCCGCCTCCGAGTAGCCGCCTCCGTCACAGCCCGGGCCCGCCCACACCTCGTAGTGCGGTGGGGCCGGGTGCGTGGGGTGGGTGGAGGAGGGGGCAGGCGTCGAGGGGGTCGGCGCGTCCGTGCTCGGGGTCGCGCCGCCCGGGTCCGGTGCGCCCGGGAACTCCGTCGGGCCGTTCCTCGTCGGGACCGTCCGTATCGGCGGATCCCCCTCCGCGGCCGCCGGAGGCGGGTCCTCCGCCCCGGCCAGCGACACGACCACCGCCAGGCAGCCCACCGCCGCGACGGCCGCGAGCGCCACCGCGCGGCCGGGCCCGCGCCGCCTGATCCTGATGCCCACGCACTGTCGGCAGCCCATCCCCGGCAGCGGGCCCCTGCCGACGCCGCCGCACTTTTCGCACGCCATAGCGGCACACCCTAAGGCCGACTCAGCGGAGTTCCTCCGGGCATGCAGTGCCCCGTGGGAAGAACTTGTACGGCGCCGCCAGCCGGTACACGCCCGCCTTCGGCGCCACCAGCTCCGTCCACTCGTCGCCCTCGACGTCCGCCTCCGTCTTCAGCAGGCAGCCGTGCTCGTTCAGGAAGACCTTCGGCAGCTCCGTCGGCGACGCCTCGCGCGCCGCCTTCGACGCCTCCGTCTCCTCCGGCGGTTCGATCTTGCCGCCGTTCTCGTCGAGGAGCGCCAGCCACGGCGAGTACGGCACCCGGATCAGCACCCGGCCCGGACTGTCGACCTCGATGACGACCTCGTTGGCGCCCGCCCGCCGCACCTTGGCCGGCGGCTCCGCCAGCGGCGCCGGGTCGTCGACCTCGTACAGCCGCCAGTTCGCGTCGGACCAGACCTGCTTCAGATACGGCAGCCCGTCCGCGACCAGCTCCGCCTCCCGCTCCGCGCCCGAGTCCGGCGCCCCGGTCGGCAGGACCACGTAGTGCACGGCCCAGCGGTCGAGCCAGTCCTGGTAGTTCGTGGCGTTCAGGGTGTCGTCGTAGAAGAGCGGGTTGCGCTCCATGTCCGCCTGCCGGTTCCAGCCCCGCGCGAGGTTGATGTACGGGGTGAGGGCGGAGGACTCGCGGTGGCTGGAGGCCGGGACGACCTCCACCCGCGCCTTCTCCGCCCCGCGCACCTGCAGCTGGTTGATCAGCGGTGCCACCTCGCGCGCCCAGGACGCGTCCGGGGCGGTACGGATGACGTCGTCGACGCCCTTGAAGCCGATCCAGAAGTTCAGGCCGACGAAGGCGAGCACGACCGCGTACCAGCGGCGCGAGCGCGGCACGGTGTAGGGCAGGGCCGCCAGGAGGACCACGCCCGCGAAGAGCATCACCAGGCGGGAGACGTTCGAGCCGATCTGGGAATCGATCAGCCAGGTGAGGAGCGTGCCGGCCGAGTAGACCGCCGCGCCCGTGCGCACGGTGCGCCACTCGCGCGGTACGAGGAGGAAGACGAGGACTCCGAAGAGGAACGGCAGCGACGTCGAGGCCAGCGACATCGGCTGCGTGCCGGAGAAGGGGAACAGCCAGGACGACAGCGCGACGACCAGCACCGGCGCGAGGCCGAGGGCGTACGCGCCGGGGCGCCGCTTGTTCAGGAAGAGCGCCGCCGCCGCGACCCCGAGGAAGAGGCCGGCGACCGGGCTGCACGCGGTGGCGAGACCGGCGAGCGGGGCGGCGACCGCCGCCTTCGCCCAGCGTCGGTGGCGCCAGCGGTGCGGCCAGCAGAACACGGCGGCGACCGCGCCGAGCGCGAACATCATGCCGAGCCCGAACGTCACCCGCCCCGACAGGGCGTTGCACAGGAACGCGAAGACCCCGGCCAGCGAGCACGCCAGCGGATTGCGGACCGCCCGCACCCGCACCAGGATCAGCGCCGTGAGACCGGCCGAGACCGTACCGGCGATCATCATCGTCGTACGGACGCCGAGCACCGACATCACGTACGGAGAGATCACGCTGTACGAGACCGGGTGCATCCCGCCGTACCAGGCGAGGTTGTACGCGGAATCCGGGTGGCGGCCCACGAACTCGGCCCACGCGTCCTGGGCCGCGAGGTCGCCGCCGCTGTTCGCGAACAGGAAGAACCAGAGGACGTGGGCGAGTGCGGCCACGCCCGTCGCGATCATGACGGGGTAGCGCCGCTTCCGCCGCAGCGGCCGGGGACGGGGGGCCGTCTCGACGGGCGGCCGGGGCGCCGGGAGATTTATTCGGGGACGTGAGGGAGCCGGCGGGGGCGCGCCCTCGTCTGCGCGTGTCGGCTCGGCGGTGGTCACTCGCGGCCCTCTCCCGTGCTGCCTTCGCGCATGTCTCGATGTCCGGAACGCTAACAGCTGGGCACCCCGGAGAGCCGGGGTGCCCAGTCGAGTCAGCCCAGACGGGTCAGCTTCCTGTCGAAGCCCGGTTCCACCAGGTCCTTCTGGAGGGAGACGGGCGCGCTGACCTTGCCGGTGCCGGTGCCGATGGACACCTGGCCGACGACGTCGCCCGCCTTGCCGGTGTGCGGGACGGTCTTGCCGCCGGCGGTGAGCTCGAGGTTCACCTTCAGGCCCGGCCAGCCGACGGCCTTGAGTTCCTTGTCGGCGACGACAGGGGTGATGCCGCCGAGGCCGTCGTCGATGTGGCCGACGACCTGACCCTTGCGGACCACGGCCGCGGAGGTGACGTCCTTCTGCGCGGCCTGGATCAGCTTGAGGCTGTAGTCGATCGACAGCTGGAGCTTCTCGTGCAGCAGGGGGGCGTCCTTCGCCCCCATGACGATGCCGAGGATCCGGCGCTGCTTGCCGTCGATCACGGTGTTCGCGGCCCAGAGCAGGTTGCCGCCCGCGGGCGTCGAGGAGCCGGTCTTGATCCCGCTGACACCCGGCTCCAGCACGATGTTGTTGTTGTTCTCGATCTGACCGGGGATGCCGTCGACGGTCAGGTTCGGCATGTTCACGATCTCCCGGAACACGTCGTACTGCATGACCGCCTTCGCCAGCTTCAGCTGGTCCTGCGGGGTGGAGACGGTGGTCGACTCCAGGCCCGACGGGTCGGTGTAGACCGAGTCCGTCATGCCGAGGTCCTTCGCGGCGGCGTTCATCTTCTCGACGAACGCGGCCTCCGAACCGGCGTCCCAGCGGGCGAGCCGCCGGGCCACGTTGTTCGCGGACGGAATCATGAGGAGCTGGAGCAGCTCCTTCTCCGTGTACGTCTGGCCCTCCTTGACCGCCGCCGTCGACTCGAACTCGGCGCCGGCCTCGTCCGCGGCCTTCTTGTCGATCTCGATCTCGGGGCCGGTCTCCTTCCCCTTGATGGGGTGGTCCCGGAGGATCACGTACGCCGTCATGGTCTTCGCCACGCTCGCGAGCGGGGCCGGCTTCTGTGCCCCGTACGTGCCGAGCGAACCGACGCCCTCGACCTCGGCGGCGCCCTGTCCCTCGGTGGGCCACGGCATGTTCAGCTCGCCGCCCTCGAAGGTGAAGGTGGGCGAGGCGGAGAGCGTCAGGGCGGGGTTCGGGAGCGGTCGGACGAACTGTACGACTGCAAAGATGATCAGAAGAAGAATGACCAGCGGGGTCCAGATCCGGACGCGCCGCATGGTGGTGCGCAGAGGGGTCTGCGGCGGGGGCGGCGTGTTCGTGAGTTCCGCGAGCAGGTCGAGCGGGGGCAGCGGCGGCATGGGCTGCTGCCTGGTCCGCTCGGCCTCGGTGAGCGACGGCGGGGGCGGGGACACGGGGGCCTTCGCCTCGGGAGCCTTGGCCGGCGGGGCCTTGGTCTCGGGCGCCTTGGTCTCGGGCGCCTTGGCCGTGGCGGCTTCGGCGCGGAGCGGCACGAACGTGCTCGGGCGCTCGGCGGCGGGCTTCGGGGTCGCGGGGGGCTCCGGGAGCGGCGGGAGCTTCAGCGCGGTCGTCGGCTGGTCAACGACGGGCGGCCGTACGGCCCTGAACATGGTGGTGGGCTGATCGACGGGCTCGTCGGCCTTGGGCTCTTCGGCCGCCTCCGGGGCGGCCTCGGGCTCGCCCTCGGGCGCGGACTCGGCATCCGCCTCAGGCTGGGCTTCGGGCGCCGGCTCGTCCGCCTCAGGCTCGGCCTCGGACTCGGCCTCCGCCTCAGGCTCGGCATCCGCCGGCTTGCGCGCGGCGAACCAGGAGTCCTGAGCCTTCTCGGCGTCACGGTCGGAGTCGGTGTCGGTCTCGACGTCGGCGTCCGCGGCCGGCTCGTCGCCGTCCACAGGCTCGGCGTCGGCGTCGACCTCGTCCGCCGCGTCCGTCTCGGCACCGGCGTCGGCCTCGACCACGACGTCGGTCTCGGCGGCGGCAGCGTCGCCCTCCGCCTCGTCCTCGCCGTCGGCGTCGGTCGCCTCGTCGGTCGCCTCGTCAGCCGCCTCGCCGGCCGGCTCTCCGTCGGCCTCGTCCTCCCCGTCGCCGGAGGCGACCCACGCCGCCACCGCCGCCCGCAGGCGGTCGCCCTCCGCGGGCTCCTGAGGCGCGGCGTCCTCGGACACGGCGTCCTCGGACGGCGCGGCGTCCTCCGAGGTGCGCGGGGCCGGCGTCTTGAAGACGGCCGTCGGCTGGTCGACCTGGACCGGCGACGCCGTCGACGCTCCCGCCGTCGAACCCGTGGACGCCGTCGACGAGGACGCGGACTCGCGGAGCACGGCCAGCCGCGGGTCCCTGCCGCCGCCACCCGCAGGAGCCTCCTGCGAAGACTCCTGCTGCTCCGCCTTGTCGGGGGACTCGCCCGCCACCGTGCCTCCTCCATGCGTCATGCGTACGTCCGAACCGTGTACCAGTGTCCTGTGTGAACCCGTTGGCCCCCGTGCTAGACGAGAACGACATACCTACTGGTTCCCGTACGAAGCACCCAGGCGCTCTCGACAGATGAATGTGAGAGGGGTCACCCTGTGACTCATCCACGCGGGGAGGCATGGATGGGCAGGAGCCGCAGAACAATTCCGGAGGAGCTTCTGTTGCTCGCTCTGGACCCGGCCACGGGTACCACAGCGCAGCCGCAGTCGCTCGACCTCGGCCTCGCCGGAGCACAGCTAGTGGAGCTGGCTCTGGCAGGACGGATAGCCCCTGACGGGGATCGTATCGCCGTGGTGATGCCACGGCCGACCGGAGATCCGACTCTGGACTCCGCACTGGAGCTGCTGCGCAGGCGTGGCAGCCCGGTTCGGGCGGTCCACTGGATCGGCGGGCCCCGACTGGGGCTGCGCCAGATCTACCTCGCTCACCTGGAGCGCTGCGGCATGGTCCATGCCGTGGAGGGCCAGATGTGCGGGGTGTTGCCGACGACTCGCTACCAGGCGACGGAGACGGCGATCAGCCGGGACATCAGGGCCCGGCTGGACAGTGCGATCCGCACCGGCGTACCGCCGGACCCGCGGACCGCGGCGCTCGCCGCGCTGGCCCATGCGGTCGGTCTCGGCAAGCACCTGTACCCGGGGAACGAAGGACGGTCGTCGCGGTCCCGGCTGCGCGATCTGATCCGGCACGACCCCATGGGCGGACTCGTGGCGCATGCCGTGATGGACGTCCAGAACGGTGTGGCCGCACAGCCGCGCCGCAGTGCCCCGGGCGGCGTTCCACAGCAGCCGCGCCGTGGCAGCATGGCGCGCGCCGCCGTGCACTGAGTTCCACGAGTTCGACCGGATCCAGGAGTTCGACCGGGATCCACCGGATCCATTCCGGGAGCCGCACAGACGTGTGCGGGGCGGCCGTCACGGCCGCCCCGCGCACGTGCGTTTCCGCGTTCCCCCTGCGTTGTCGCCATTTCCCAGCGCACACCACACCTTTGGTGGCAGTCTGCCAAGCAGTAGATACTCACAGCTACGCAGCCGACAGCCGGAGGTGCAGTTTCCGTGGCGTCCAACGTCAACCCCACCGTCAGGCGACGCCGATTGGGCCAGGAGCTGCGCCGGCTCCGGGAAGCGAAGAACATGACGGCCGAGCAGGTCGCCGAGCGTCTCCTCGTCTCCCAGTCGAAGATCAGCCGCCTCGAGAACGGCCGTCGTTCCATCAGCCAGCGCGATGTCCGCGACCTCTGCGGGGTGTACGAGGTCGAGGACGAGCGGGTCGTCGAGTCGCTGATGCAGATGGCCAAGGACTCGCGCCAGCAGGGCTGGCGGCATGCCTTCGGCGACATCCCGTACAGCGTCTACATCGGTCTGGAGACGGACGCAGAGAGCCTGCGGGTGTACGAGCCGCAGATCATCCCCGGCCTGCTGCAGACCCACGGCTACGCGGAGGCCGTGATCAGCGGCGCGCTGCCGGAGTCGAACCCGACCGACATCGACAAACGGGTCACCGTCCGCACCCGGCGCCAGGACCGGATCAAGGACGGGGAGCGACCGCTGCGGCTGTGGGCGGTCATCGACGAGGGCGCGCTGCGCCGGGTGGTCGGCAACAAGCAGCTGATGATCCAGCAGTTGGAGCATCTCGTCGAGCAGTCGCATCTGCCGCACGTGACCGTTCAGGTGCTGCCGTTCGAGATGGGCGCGCATCCGGGCATCAGCGGGCATTACGCGATCCTGGAATTCCCGGACACTTCCGACTCCAGCGTCGTCTACATCGAGGGTGTGACGAGCGACCTCTATCTGGAGAAGGCTCAGGATGTCGCGAAGTACAGCGTGATGTACGAGCACCTGCGGGCGCAGGCCCTGAATGTGGAACAGACCCGGGAGTTCATTTCGGACATCGCGAAGACGTACGCCGCCGGTTGAGAGTGGAAAGCGGCGGCCCTTCCGAATTCTCCGATTCGGCCGTGAAAGCAGCCATTCGGCCGGGGCCCGACGCGAAGAGGCCCGTACGGTACACCCCGGACTCGTGCCAACGGAAGGGCAGTTGGAATATGCCATCCGGTCGGGTGAACGCCGCCCCCACGCGGCGGACCCGACGAGTAGCGTCGATCACGCCAGCATGAGTTGGCGCGACACACTACTGGCAGAACCGGAGTGAAGAACATGGCGATTATTCAGGGCGCTACGGACACCTGGACGAAGTCCTCGTATTCCGGCGGTAACGGGGCCTGCGTCGAAGTCAAGTCCCCCCTCGTGGCCGCGATCGCGGTCCGGGACTCCAAGGCCCCCGAGGGTCCGTCCATCGCCTTCGGCTCGGCGTCGTGGAACGCCTTCGTCGGTGAAGTGAGCAACGGGGCGCTCTGAGCCCGCGTGTTCCGAGCACCACGGTACGTACGGAAAGAGCCCTCTCGACCGGTCCGCCGTCCTGGCCGAGGGGGCTCGGCCATGTCCTCAGCGGAGTCGGTCCACGTACTGGTCCGTGCCCGGCACGGTCGGAATGAACGGCGCGACCAGTTCGACCCGCCCCCACTCGCCGCCGACCGTGTCCAGGTCCGCGAAGTGCTCCGCCCAGCAGGCGCGCGGGTCGCGCTCCAGGAACCAGAGCAGGGTCAGCCGGTTGTCGACCCCCTCGACCTGCTTCACGTACGTCATACGGTCCCCGGGCAGCGGCGTCGGCCGGAAGACCGTGACCATCGCGGCCGGTGAGCCGGCGAGGCGTCCGGGCAGTTCCCTCGACCGCAGCCGTTCGAGCAGTTCGGCCCGCCGCTCCGGCCCTTCGGTGTCGACGACCTGGAGGACGAGCCCCTGGTAGGGGTGGTCGAGGGCGTGGAAGTCGCGCGGCCCGGCCGCCCCGTCGCGGTACACGGTGGCCTCGTGGTCCTGGAAGGCCGTGAAGACGTGCGTACGGTCGCGGTAGACGCGGGCGTCGCGGTTGAGCCGCTTGTTGATGGCGACGGTCCACTTCATGTGCTCGTCGTAGCGGCCCTCGGTGACCCAGTAGGTGGAGAGGTAGCAGCCGGCGGTGACGGGCTGCGCGACGGCGGACTTCTCCGGGGTGCGCAGCTCCTGGAGGTCGCGGGTGGCGACCCAGCGGCGGCCCGCGAACATCCAGGGCATCGCCATGGCGCCCGCGTAGTAGTGGTCGTCCTCGTACCAGCGGTTGTAGGCGTACTCGTGGCCCGGGTGCGGCTCGACCATCGTGATCAGCGCGTGGCCGGGGCGCACCCCGTACGGCCCGACGGCCGCCAGCTCCGCGTACGTCTCGTCACTCATGCCCGTACCCCTTCCCTTGTCCTCCGGAGGCTCCTACTCTGACGGGTCGTCAGATCGATCGCCAGAGTCGGGAGGCACCCGGATGCTGCTTCAGGGAAAGACCGTGGTCGTGTCGGGTGTCGGCGCCGGACTCGGCCATCGGATCGCCGAGACGGTGGTGCGGGACGGCGGCAACGCGGTGCTCGGCGCGCGCACCGAGGCCAATCTCGCCAAGTCGGCGGCCGAGATCGACCCCGGCGGACGGCAGACCGCCCACCGGACCACCGACATCACCGACGAGGCGCAGTGCGAGGCGCTCGCCGCGCTGGCGCTGGAGCGGTTCGGCGCGATCGACGCGGTGGTCCATGTCGCCGCCTGGGACAGCTACTTCGGCGGGATCGAGGACGCGGACTTCGCCACCTGGCAGGGGGTCCTGGACGTCAATCTGCTCGGCACGCTGCGGATGACCCGGGCCTGCCTGCCGGCGCTGAAGGAGCGGGGCGGTTCGGTGGTCCTCATCGGTACGCAGTCGGCCGTGGCCGCGCCCTCACAGGTGCGGCAGGCGGCGTACGCGGCCTCGAAGGGGGCGTTGACCTCGGCGATGTACTCGATGGCGCGGGAGCTGGGGCCGCACCGGATCCGGGTCAACACCGTGCTGCCGGGGTGGATGTGGGGCCCGCCGGTCCAGGCGTACGTCCAGTTCACCGCGCACACGGAGGGGGTGGCGGAGGACGAGGTGCTGGCTCGGCTCACGGAGCGGATGGCGCTGCCCGAGCTGGCGACGGACGGGGACGTGGCGGAGGCCGCGGCCTTCCTGGTGTCGGACCGGGCGCGGGCGATCACCGGGCAGTCGCTGCTCGTCAACGCGGGAGAGCTGATGCGGTAGCGCCCCGCGGGCGCAGACCGGGCCGCACGGTACGCGACGGCGTATCGTGTGGCCCTTTTTGACCCCATCTGGATTCAGGGATGTGAATGCAGGTCAGCAAGGAGAACGATTTTACTCGCTCTTGACCCTCCGCCGCGTTGTCCTGGCCCGTCAACTCACCACACCATGAACGGCGTTCACAAGGCGGACCGGACCCCTGGAGGGGGCTCAATGAACAGTCTCGACTGGGCCGTGCTCATCGGCTACTTCGGCGTGATGGTCGCGATCGGCGTCTGGTCCCACAAGCGCGTGGACAACGTCTCCGACTTCTTCACCGCCGGCGGGAAGATGCCCTGGTGGCTCTCCGGCATCTCCCACCACATGTCCGGCTACAGCGCGGTGATGTTCACCGGGTACGCCGGCATCGCGTACACGTACGGCGTCACGTCCTATGTCACCTGGTCCTTCCCCATCGCGATCGGCATCGCCATCGGCGCCCACCTCTTCGCGCCCCGCCTCAACCGGCTGCGCTCGCGGCTCCATGTCGCCTCGCCGCTGGAGTACCTGAAGAACCGGTACAACCTCCCCACCCAGCAGGCCCTCGCCTGGTCCGGGGTGCTGCTGAAGATCGTCGACGTGGGCGCGAAGTGGGCGGCGATCGCCACCCTGCTCTCCGTCTTCACCGGGATCTCCCTCAACCAGGGCATCCTCATCACCGGCGTGATCACCGGCATCTACTGCACGGTCGGCGGCCTGTGGGCCGACGCGCTCACCGAACTCGGCCAGTTCATCATCCAGTTCTTCGCCGGCATCGCGATGCTCGTCGCCGTCCTCGCCGAGCTCGGCGGGATCAGCGCGCTGTGGGACGTCTGGGACCGGCCGGAGCTCCAGGGCCACACCGCGCCGACCGCCGGCCCGTACACGATGACGTTCCTGCTGGCGTACCTCTTCATCAAGACCTTCGAGTACAGCGGCGGCATGTGGAACCAGGCCCAGCGCTACATGGCCACCCCCAACGCCCGCGAGGCCACCCGCTCCGGCCGGCTCTCCGCGGTGCTGTGGTTCGTCTGGCCGCTGGTCCTCTTCTTCCCCATGTGGGTCGCGCCGCTGCTCGTCGACCCGAAGAAGCCCGACGCCTCCGACAGTTACGCCCTGATGACCGAACAGCTGCTGCCGCACGGACTGCTCGGCCTGGTCATCGTCGGCTTCTTCTCCCACACCATGGCCATGTGCTCCTCGGACGCCAACGCCATCGCGGCCGTCTTCACCCGCGACATCGCGCCCGTCATGAGCAAGGCGGCCCGCGGCTGGACGCAGCAGGCCGGACTGATCGCGGCGCGCTGGTCGACGATCGCGTTCCTCGGCCTGTCGATGGCGGTCGCCACGCAGGTCAACTCCCCGGCCTTCAAGGACATCATCACCGTCGTCATCAAGTGGGTGGCCGGGCTGATGGGGCCGATCGCGATCCCGTTCATGCTGGGCCTGCTGAAGACGTTCCGGAAGTCCGGTCCGACGGCCGCCCTCGTCTCCTGGGCGGCGGGCCTCTTCGCCTTCTGGCTGACCAACTACGGCCTGGACGGCATCGAGCTGCAGATCCAGATCGTCTCGCCGCTCGCGACCTCGCTGATCCTGTACGTCCTCATCGGCTTCATCAAGCCCGAGGACACCCCGGAGCGCGACGAGATCCTGGCCAGGATCAACCAGGACCCCGACGAGGACGGCGGCGCCGCCGTCCCGCCGCAGGCCTCCGGCGAGCCCGCCGGTCAGCCCCTCGGGTAGCGGGCCAGCCAGCCCGGGTGCGACTCCGAGGGGCTGTGCAGGGCGGCGCCCTGCGTCATCTCCATCGCGAAGTCGTCGGCCAGCTCCAGGATCGTGGAACGGCCCTCCAGTTCGGCCAGCCAGGCCGGCGGGAGGGCCGTCTCGCCGTGCAGGGCGCCGAGCAGCGCGCCCGTGACGGCTCCCGTCACGGCGGACGGGCCGTCGTGGTTGACCGCGAGCCGCAGCCCGTGGCGGATGTCCTCGCCGACGAGGGCGCAGTAGACGGCGGCGGCGAGCTGGCACTCCGCCCGGTCCTCGTCCGCGCCGAGATCGGTGACCCGGCCCGCGTTCGGCATCCCCTGGCGTACGGCTCCCAGGGCCTGCTGGAGCGCGGCGGTGACGGGCTCGTGGCCGGGGCGGGGGGTGAGCTGGGCCAGCGCCCGCTGCACCGAGCCGTCCACGCTCTCGCCGCGCGCGAGCCCGTGCACGACGACGGCGAGCGCGCCGGCCGCCAGATACGCGGCGGGGTCGCCGTGCGTCTGCGCCGCGCACTCCACGGCCAGCTGGCACACCAGCTGCGGCTCCCAGCCGACGAGGAGGCCGAAGGGCGCCGAGCGGACCAGGGCCCCGGAGTCGGTCGCGTCGGGGTTCTTGGGCTTGTCGAGGGTGCCGAGGAGCTCGTCGCCCAGACCGGTGAGGCAGGCGCGCGCGGGGTCGCGGCGGGCGTAGAGCCACTCCTCCCGGGCCAGCCAGCCCAGGTCCGTGCGCCGCTCGTCGGGGCCCCAGTCGCGCTGGGTGGCCGCCCAGCGCAGATGGGCGCGGTGGACGTCGGTGGGCGGGTGCCAGGCGCCGGTGTCGCGGCGGACCTGGGCGCGTATCAGCCCGTCGACGGTGAAGAGGGTCATCTGGCTGGCGGCGGTGACCGCGCCGCGTCTGCCGTGCGCGGGGACCGGCTCGGTGAGCCCCTCGGCGCCGTGGGCGGCCCTGATCGCCTCCAGGGAGAGCGCCGCGACACCCGCGCCGAAGGCATCGCCCACGGCCCCGCCGAGGAGACAGCCGCGGACCCGGGCCCGGAAGTCCTGCTGTTCGGCGCGGCCCCACACGGCCGCAGCGCTCGTGGTCACGACGTGCCCTCCCCCGGAAACCCTCGGCGCACAGATCTCGCAGCACTGTAATCGACCGAGTTCGCGCATTCGCAGGGCGGAACGTTTTGCGATCGGACGCCTTTCTGTCCATCTTCGACCGCCGTTCACCGGAAGTTCCGGCATGACTCGAACCATCCGCCCCGTGACACGATTCAAGACTTCCGCCACCGTCGCCGCCCTCCCTGACGGTCTGCTGGTCGGCTGACACCGTCCGCCGCCGTGGTCAGGGCGACCGTCCTCGGCCTGACCGGCGCGCTCCCTCCCCCACGCGACGGAGGCGGACCGTCCCCGCGACCGACGTCCGGGGACGCGGGAGTTGGCGATGCTCGTGGAGACGTAGACGTACCGCTCTCCTCGATCGGAGCCTCACCGTGCTGAAGAACGCCCTGCGTGCCGCCGCCCTGCTCGCGCTGGTCGCCGCCGTCGCCGCCCCCGTCGCCGTCGCGGCACCGGTGTCCGCCGAAGTCCCCGCGCCTACCCCGACCCTCCGGTCCTCCCTCAAGGGCGAGGGGCGCATGGAGTACCCCGTGCCCGACGAAGAGGTCCGCTTCAGCGTCGACGCGCGCGCCACCTACGGCGCGGGCTCCGTCTCCACCCGTTCGGCGGGCACCTTCCGCCTCTCCCACAGCTACCCGGCCAAGGGCGGCGAGCCCGCGAAGACCTTCTGGGGCGAGTTCAAGGTCGACTGCCTGCGGACCGGCGGCCCCACAGCGACCGTGACCGGCACCCTCGTCCGTACCAGCCCCGGCCACCCCTGGCAGGACCTCCTCGACCCGCACTTCCGCATGGGCGTCAGCTTCCTCGTCCCCCCGAAGGGCCGGGGGCCGAGCCGCATCGGGCTCTCCGGAGGAACGCTGAAGGGCGAGCCGCTGCTCACGAAGTGCATGGCCCCGGCCGCCGACGCCCGGATCGTCGAGGGCGGCTTCGCCCTCCGTGACCGGCGCTGACCCCGTCAGTCGCCCAGCACCGGCAGCAGCTCCGGCAGATGGCCGTCCGAGGACTGCGCCGTACGGATCCGCTCCTCCGCCACCTCGCCGTACAGCGTCGTGCGCGGGCGGGACGGCCTCCCCGCCGCCTCCGCGATGGCGACGAGGTCCCGGATCGAGCGGTACGAGCCGTAGCTGGAGCCCGCCATACGGGAGATGGTCTCCTCCATCAGCGTGCCGCCCAGGTCGTTGGCGCCCGAGCGGAGCATCTCGGCGGCGCCGTCCGCTCCCAGCTTCACCCAGCTGGTCTGGATGTTGGGGATGTGCGGGTGCAGGAGCAGCCGGGCCATGGCCGTGACCGCGCGGTTGTCGCGGACGGTCGGGCCGGGGCGGGCGATGCCCGCGAGGTAGACCGGGGCGTTGGTGTGGATGAAGGGCAGCGTCACGAACTCCGTGAAGCCACCGGTCTCCTGCTGGATCCGGGACAGCGTCCGGAAGTGGCCGAGCCAGTGCCGGGGCTGGTCCACATGCCCGTACATCATCGTGGACGAGGAGCGGATGCCCAGCTCGTGGGCGGTCTTCACCACCTCGATCCAGGTGGCCGTCGGCAGCTTGCCCTTGGTGAGGACCCAGCGGACCTCGTCGTCGAGGATCTCGGCGGCCGTGCCGGGGATCGAGTCCAGCCCGGCCTCCTTCGCCGCCGTCAGCCACTCGCGGATCGAGAGCCCGGTGCGGGTCGCCCCGTTGACGACCTCCATCGGGGAGAAGGCGTGGACGTGCATGCCGGGCACGCGCTCCTTCACCGCCCGCGCGATGTCGAAGTAGGCCGTGCCGGGCAGGTCCGGGTGGATGCCGCCCTGCATGCACACCTCGACCGCGCCGACGTCCCACGCCTGCTGGGCACGGTCGGCGACCTGCTCCAGCGACAGGGTGTACGCGTCGGCGTCGGTGCGCCGCTGCGCGAAGGCGCAGAAGCGGCAGCCGGTGTAGCAGACGTTGGTGAAGTTGATGTTCCGCGTGACGATGTAGGTGACGTCGTCGCCGGACACCGCGCGGCGGACGTCGTCCGCGATGCGGGTGAGCGCGTCGAGCGCCGGGCCGTCCGCGTGCAGCAGGGCGAGGGCCTGGTCGTCGGTGAGCCGGGTGGGGTCGTCGGCCGCGACCGCGAGGGCTTCCCGCACATCCGTGTCGATGCGCTGCGGGACCATGCCGGGGGCGGCTGCCTCGCGCAGGGCCTCCCAGTCCCCGTACACCTCGTCGAAGTCGTCGCGGCGGTCGTGGGTGCGGCCGGTGGTGTCGATGGTGCGGTGCAGGTCGGTGCGGCCGGCGGCCGTGAACGCCTCGTCCGGCTCCTGCCACGGCAGCCCGCGCACCTCCGCGTCCGGGTCGGCCAGACCGGTCTCCGGGTCGGCGAGCGCGCGGACGTGCGGCAGCAGCCGGGGGTCGAGCCAGGGCTCACCCCGGCCCACGAACTCCGGGTAGACACACAGCCGTTCGCGCAGCTCGAAGCCGGCGGTCCGGGACTTCTCGGCGAGGGTGTCGATCTGCGGCCAGGGCCGCTCGGGGTTCACATGGTCGATGGTGAGCGGGGAGACCCCGCCCCAGTCGTCGATCCCGGCGCCGATCAGCCGGCCGTACTCCTCGTCGACGAGGTTCGGCGGGGCCTGGAGACAGGCGGAGGGGCCCATGATGTGCCGGGCCACGGCGATCGTGGCGACCAGGTCGTCGAGTTCGGCGTCCGGCATCCCGCGCATCGCCGTGTCCGGCTTGGCGCGGAAGTTCTGGATGATCAGCTCCTGGATGGAGTGGTAGGCGCGGGAGACCCGGCGGAGCGCGAAGAGGGACTCGGCCCGCTCCTCGTACGTCTCGCCGATCCCGATGAGCAGTCCGCTGGTGAACGGCACCGAGGACCGGCCGGCGTCCTCCAGGACCCGCAGCCGCACGGCCGGCTCCTTGTCGGGCGAGCCGTGATGCGGACCGCCCGGCTCCGACCACAGTCGGGTCGCGGTCGTCTCCAGCATCATGCCCATGGACGGGGCGACGGGCTTGAGCCGCTGGAAGTCCGTCCAGGAGAGCACGCCGGGGTTGAGGTGCGGGAGCAGTCCCGTCTCCTCCAGGATGCGGATCGCCATGGCCCGTACGTACGCGAGGGTGTCGTCGTAGCCGTGCGCGTCGAGCCACTCGCGCGCCTCGGGCCACCGGTCCTCGGGCTTGTCGCCGAGCGTGATCAGCGCTTCCTTGCACCCCATCTCGGCACCGCGGCGCGCGATGTCGAGGACCTCGTCGGGGGACATGAACATCCCGTGCCCGGCCCGGCGCAGCTTGCCGGGCACGGTGACGAAGGTGCAGTAGTGGCATTTGTCCCGGCAGAGCCGGGTGAGCGGGATGAACACGCTCTTCGAGTACGTGATGACACCGGCCCGCCCCGCGGCCTCGAGCCCCGCGTCCCGCACGCGCCCGGCGGACGCGGCGAGATCGTCGAGATCGGCGCCCCGCGCCTGCAGCAGCACGGCAGCCTCGGCCACATCGAGCGCCACCCCGTCCCTGGCCCTGCGGAGGGCGCGGCGCATGGCGTTCTCGGTGGGCCGTTCCGTCTGCCCGGGCTGCTGATCCGTCATGCAACGAGCATACGAGCGGCCCGTGGGATTGAGTACGCGTACTCGATCCCTGCCCACCTGCGCCTTCTACGACGGCGAACGAGGGGGTGGCCGGGGCCACCGCGGGGTTCGCCTCCAGCGGCACGCTCACCACGATCATGGAGACCTGGAAGACGCGCCTCACCGCCGTACGCGACGAGTGCGGCCGGCTCGAACCGGCCCTCAAGAGCGTGCGGACGCCGCCGCCGACACCAAGCGGCTCCAGGACGCGGCCGGCAAGTACGCCGACGACGGCGACATCCCCAAGGGGAAGAGTTCCGAGGAGAACGCCAAGTGGTGGAACGGGCTCACCCAGGAGCAGCGTGACGAGTACGCGACGCTCTACCCGGCCTCCGTCGGCGCCCTCGACGGCATCCCGTCGGCAGTGAGGGACGACGCGAACCGGATGGTGTTCGCGGAGTCCCGAGCCAAGTACGAGATGGAACTGGCGGCCCTTCCGGCCGAGCCGAGGAAGATGGTGCCGTACGGCCCCCGCGGCGCCATGGTGATCAACAAGGACTGGCAGGAGTGGCACGACCGGAAGGAACAGCTCCAGGGCCGGATCGACGGGATGACGGCCATCGACAGCCGCCTCAACCGTCCCGCGGGCAGCGACCTCCCCGAGGCGTACCTGCTGAGGTTCGACGGTGAGAAGGATGACGGCCGGGTCATCCTCGCCAACGGCAATCCGGACACGGCGGACCATACTGCGGTGTACGTGCCGGGAACGAAGACGAAGCTGCCGGACATCGAGGGCGACCTGAGCCGCGCGGACGCCATGTGGACGGCGACCAACCAGCTCGTACCCCACCAGAACGTCTCCACCATCACCTGGTTCGACTACAACGCGCCGGACACCATCCTCACCGAGGCGACGCGCAACAAGTACGCGGACGAAGGGGCGCCGACCCTTCGTCAGTTCATGAACGGGCTGGAGACCGCCCAGGGCGGCCCTGATCGTTCTTGACTAAGCGACTCACAGCGGCCGTGCTCCTGCTGGCGTGCGCCCTCCTGACGGGATGTTCGAACGTGGACAAGAAGACAGCGGAAGTCCGCGACAGTGACCAGGTACGGAAGGGTGTCCAGCAGACCTCCAGCCACATCCTCGACATGACCGGCCTCAAGGGGAAGGTCACCAAGCCGGGACCGCTGCCGCTTCCCTGCGACAGCTACGAGCCCGAGGGCCAGGTCATAGAGATGCGACACAACTGGAGCATCTACGACCTCCCCTTCGAGGAGCTGGAGAAGGGGTATGCCACGCTGCGCACGGCCTTCACGAAGAACGGCTGGAAGATCGTCTCGGACGGACCGGACACCAGCAAGGCGAAGACGCCCACGATGGTCGCGGACTCGCCCGACGGTGAGCACTCCGCCGATGTCCGGCTGATGGACAACCGCAAGGCCAAGGACCCGACCTCGGTCCACGCGCCGTCACCGTCGTCTCCCGCTGCTTCCAGACCTCCTGACGCCCGGGCTGAGTACCCGAGCCCGGCACTCTGAGCCCCCGTACGGATCCGGGCCGCACAGCCCGGCCGTAGCGTCCCTGTCGTGAACGATCAACTGCGCAAGGGCCTGCGCGTCGGCCTGTACCTCGTCCTCGGCGTCGTCGCCCTGCCGGTACTGCTGATCCTCGGGCTGATCATCTGGTACACCGTCGACCGAGCGACCGGGGAGGACTTCCCGACCGTGCGGCCGGCCGACAGGGCGCGACAGGCGACGGACCGGTCGCAGGAGATGTACGACGCGGCGGGGATCGACCGGCCGCTGCCGGCCGTGCGAAGCGGGGAGAACACGGCTGCCGACAACCGCATCACGGGCGACCTCTGCTACCCACGCGGCATCGAGGGCATCGCGGACACCCCCGAGCCGGGCTCGTACCGGCTCTACCACAAGTGGCGGCTCGACGCGGTCGACAAGGCGGCGGGCACGGCCGCGCTCGGCAAGCTGCACGCGCACCTCGAGGCGACCGGGTGGACGATCACCGACTACGGTCCCTCCGACGACGACTGGGAGCTGCGGGCGCACAAGGGCGACATCGACGACCGGGTCTCCTTCACCTGGCGGTCACACTGGCAAAGGCTGGACGGATTCATCGGCATGCCGTGCGCATACGACCCGGCCGGCGCCAAGGGCGAGGCGGCGGTCGAGGACCTGGAGCCGCCCGCCCTCCACTAGCGCGGGCTCAGAGGTACCGCGCGTACTCGTCCAGCACCCCCAGCACCTCGCTCTCGCCCCCCGGCGGCAGCTGGAGCACCACCTCCTCGCAGCCCAGCTCCGCGTAGTGCGCCAGCTTCCCCGGGTTCGGCAGGACCGCGTACGGGACGACCTGGAGGGTCTTCGGGTCGCGGCCGGCCTTCTCCCAGGTCTCGCGGAGCACCGGCATCGACTGCGTCAGGCCGCGGCCGCCGATCGGCATCCAGCCGTCCGCGTACTCGGCGATCTGCGCGAAGAGCTTAGGGCCCGCCGCGCCGCCGAGGAGGGTGCGCGGGGCGCCGCCCGCCGGCTTGGGGTAGGCGTGGGACGCCCGTACCGACACTCCGAACTCGCCCTCGTACGCCGTCGGTTCATCGGCCCACAGCGCCCGCATCAGCGCCATCCGCTCCCGGCCGAGCTCGCGCCGCGTCGCCCACTCCACGCCGTGGTCGGCGGCCTCCTCTCTGTTCCAGCCGAAGCCGATGCCGAGGGTGAAGCGCCCGCCGGAGAGATGGTCGAGGGTGGCGATCTGCTTGGCCAGGTCGATCGGGTCGTGCTCGGTGATGAGGGTGATACCCGTACCGAGTTCGAGCCGTTCGGTGACGGCGGAGGCCTGGCCGAGGGCGACGAAGGGGTCGAGGGTGCGGCCGTACTCCCGGGGCAGTTCGGTGCCCGCCGCCGGATACGGGGTGGTCCGCTCGATCGGGATGTGGGTGTGTTCGGGCAGGTAGAGCCCGGCGAATCCCCGCTGCTCCAGCTCGCGCGCGAGGCGGACGGGGGTGATGGTCTCGTCGGTCAGGAAGATCGTGGTCGAGATCCGCATAGCGGCACGGTAGGGGCTGCGGCCGCGATTTCCGAGAGGTGCGGCGCTACGGGCCTCTTGCGTTGTCCGGGAGTTCACGGCTTCATACGAGGGTGCCGGACATGAGCGAACCGACCAGACGAGCGCTCCTGACGACGAGCGTCGCCTCCGCCTTTACCTTGGGAACCGTGAGCTTCGCGCACGCCGACGACTCCCCCGGCGGCGACCGTACGCAGACGGTCAGCGGCACGCTGCCGCCCGGCTCCCCCGACTTCGTGTACCTCCCGGTCGAGATCCCGCGCGGGGTGCGCGAGATCCATGTCGCGTACGCGTACGAGCGGCCGGCCGTCCCCGCGGGGACGCAGGGCAACGCCCTCGACATCGGCCTCTTCGACCAGCGCGGCACCGAGCTCGGCGGCAAGGGCTTCCGGGGGTGGTCGGGCGGGGCCCGCAAGGACTTCTTCGTACGGTCGGACGCGGCGACCCCGGGGTACGTCGCGGGGCC
This sequence comes from Streptomyces sp. NPDC059567, assembly GCF_042735655.1. Classification (NCBI taxonomy): domain Bacteria; kingdom Bacillati; phylum Actinomycetota; class Actinomycetes; order Kitasatosporales; family Streptomycetaceae; genus Streptomyces; species Streptomyces sp. NPDC059567. Next base: position 54,674 of record NZ_JBHWBS010000044.1, read on the forward strand.
GGTACGCGCCGGCACCTGGTTCGTGGTCCTCGCCCCGTACACCGTGGCGCCGCAGGGGCTCACGTACTCGGTGACGATCACGCTGCGCTTCGGGGCCTCCCTGCCGACCCCGAGGCCCGTGTACCCGCCGGAGCGGGCCAAGGGCCGTGGGCGGGCCTGGTACCGCGGCGACAGCCATCTGCACACCGTGTACTCGGACGGGCGCCGCACGCCGGCCGAGGTCGCCGCGCTCGCGCGCGCCGCCGGGCTCGACTTCCTGACCACCACCGAGCACAACACCCACGCGGCGCACGGGGCGTGGGCCGAGCTCGCCGGGGACGACCTGCTGATCCTCCTCGGCGAGGAGGTCACGACCCGCAACGGCCATGTGCTGGCGCTGGGCACGGACCCGGGCACGTTCGTGGACTGGCGCTACCGGGCTCGGGAGAACCGCTTCGGGCACTTCGCGCGCGAGATCCGCCGGGCGGGCGGGCTCGTCGTCCCGGCGCATCCGCACGCGACCTGCATCGGCTGCAACTGGAAGTTCGGCTTCGGCGACGCGGACGCGGTCGAGGTGTGGAACGGCCCCTACACCCCGGACGACGAGGTGTCGCTCGCGGGCTGGGACGCGGCGCTGGCCAAGGGTCGCTGGACCCCCGCGATGGGCAACAGCGACGCCCACCGCGACCCGGACCTCGTCGGCACCCCGCAGACCGTGGTTCTGGCCGACGACCTGAGCCGGAAGGCGGTCCTGGCGGGCCTGCGGGCCGGCCGCTCGTACGTCGCGGAGTCCTCGTCCGTCTCCGTGGACTTCACGTTGACGGACGGGCGGGGCCGGTCGGCGGGGATCGGCGAGCGGCTGCGGGTGCCGGCGGACGAGCCGGTGACCGTCCGGCTGTCGGTGGCCGGCGCCCCGGAGGGCGGCACGGTCCGCTTCGTGACGGACCAGGGCGTGCTGCACACGGCGCAGGCCACGGGTCCGGTGGAGTGGGTGACGACGGCCGCGTACGCCGCGTACGTACGGGCCGAGGTCCGCCGCCCGGCGACGCTGCCGCCGCTGCCGGGCGCGCTCGTGGCCTTCACCAACCCGGTGTTCCTGGAGGCCGGCGGGGTCAGCCCTGGTACTCGGTGAGGTCGATGGCGTAGACGCGCAGCGGGACGCCGAAGTCCGGGTGATCGGTCTCGCGCTCCGGGGTCATCCCGAGCTTGTGGACGACCTTCTCGGAGGCCGAGTTCGAGATGTGGGTGATGGCGACGACCCGGTCGAGGCCGCGGTCCTGGAGCGCGAACTCCAGGGCCGCGTGGGCGGCCTCGGAGGCGTACCCCTGCCCCCAGAAGGGCCGCCCGAGGCGCCAGCCGATCTCCACCTCGTGCGCCAGCTCGGGCAGGAACCGGGGCACGGAGAGCCCGGCGAAGCCGATCAGCTCACCGGAGCCGAGGAGCTCGACGGCGAAGAGCCCGAAGCCCTCGTCGTCCCACTCCTCCTCCCACCGCTCGATGTCCTCGGCGGTCTCCTCCAGATCACGGACCGATCCGTCGCCGATCCAGCGCATCACCTCGGGGTCGGCGTTGATCTCGGCCATGGGGACGAGGTCGTCGTCGGTCCAGCGGCGAAGGAGGAGGCGGGGGGTACGGATCTCGGTCATACCTCCATGGTCTCGCACCCCACCCACCACGGCTGTCCCGGCCCGATCTGCGCGTCGCCTGGACGCAGGGAAACCCACCTGTGCTGCCGTAGCCCGGCTGCTTGGATGACCGGCATGCTGAACCGACTCGAGGCGTACTACGACGCCGTCCCCCGATCCGCCGCCCGCGCCGAGGAGTTCGGGCCGCTCACCCTCTTCGTACGGGAGGGGGCGGGGTGGCCGTACTACGCGCGGCCCACGCTCGGGTACGGCGGTGAGGTGAGCGTCGCCGCGGTGGAGCGAGTGCGGGCGCGGCAGCGGGAGTTGGGGGTGCCCGAAGCGTTCGAGTGGGTGGCGGAGACGACGCCGGGGCTGCGGGCGGCCGTCGAGAGGAGCGGGCTGGTCGTGCACGAGCATCCGCTGATGGTCCTCGAAGGCGGGGGCGCGGCCCCCGCACCGCCCGAGGGCGTCACCGTACGGATGGTCGCCGCCGACGATCCCGCCCTGCCGAGCGCGGCCGCCACCCCGTACGCCGCCTTCGGCGTCGCGCCCTCGCCGGACGCCGCCGCCCAGCTCGCCGAACGGATCGCGGCGGGCCTCACCCACCTGGCCGCCGCACTGGACGCGGACGGCACCGCGGTCTCGGCCGGCCAGCACCAGCCCGTCGGCCCGGTCTCCGAGGTCGTCGGCGTCGGCACCCTGCCGGACGCCCGCCGCCGCGGCCTCGGCCTGGCGGTCACCGCGGCCCTGATCGCGGACGCCCGCGCACGCGGCGTGGAGACGGTCTTCCTGACGGCCACGGACGCGACCGTGGCCCGTCTCTACGCCCGCCTCGGTTTCCGTACGATCGCCACCGCCCTGATCGCGGAACCGGCCTCCTGAGAAGAAAACTTCCGCGGACGTGTCACATCCGGGTCGCGCGCTCCGTCAGTGCAGTGAAGCCGACGGAAACGGCCCCACAGGAACACGGACCGCTGAGGAGCGATCACCATGACGTACGAGATCACCCCCCGGATGACGAACCCCGCCTACGTTCTCGCCGACGCCGCGCCGGCCATCCAGAACCTCGTCAAGGCCACCCGTCAGGGCGGTGTCCCGGAGTCGACGCTGGAGCTCGTGCATCTGCGGGCCAGCCAGATCAACGGCTGCGGTTTCTGCGTCGACTACGGCGTCAAGAGCGCCAGGAAGGCGGGGATGAGCGACGAGAAGCTGTTCGCCGTCGCCGCCTGGCGCGAGGCGCCGTACTTCTCCGAGGAGGAGCGGGCCGCGCTCGCGCTGGCCGAGCATGCGACGCGGCTCGCCGACACCTCGGACGCGGTGCCGGACGAGGTGTGGGACGCGGCGGCCGACCACTACGACGAGAAGCAGCTCGCCGCGATCGTGCTGATGGTCGCCGTGACCAACATGTTCAACCGCATCAACGTCACGGTGAAGCAGCCGGCCGGCGTCGGCCTCTGACCCGGCGGCCGGCCCGGCGCGACCTGGTGGGGGGTCCGCTCGTTGGAGCGGGCATGAAGAAGATCCGTAACCTCGCCCTGACCGGACTCGCCCTGGCCGGGACCATCGGCGCCGCCGGGTCCGCCGTCGCCGACACCGCCGACATCGGCAACGCCCACCTTCCCTCCGTCGTCCCGCTGAGCGGCCTCCTGAACCCGCAGGAGAAGCCGGCCTCCGCGGCCGACATGCCGGCCGCCAACGCGGCTGTCGAGGGGCTCCTGCCCGGGCGCTGACGGAGCCGAAGGAACGCACGAG
>NZ_JBHWBS010000045.1:0-53467 GCF_042735655.1 Streptomyces sp. NPDC059567
CGGGCTCGCTGGGAGACGTCCCGCCGGACGCGCCGCCGGACGCGCCGCCGGACGTCCCGCCGGACGCGCCGCCGGGCTCGCTGGGAGACGTCCCGCCGGACGCGCCGCCAGACGCGCCGTCGGGCTCGCCGCCCCTCAGCAGCCGCAGCCACAGGGCGAGCGTCGACCGAAGGTCCTCCGGTGCGACGAGCGCGTCCACGTGTCCGTACTCCCACTGGCTCTCCGCCGTGTACGCGGCCGGGTCGGCGTCCTGCGGGCGGACCCGCGAGCCGGCGAAGGCCACCTGGGCGGAGGGGAGGGCGAGCACGACGTCCGCGCCCGCGCCCACCGTGGCCCAGCCGCCGCCGGTGGACGGATCGCGCAGGACCGCGACATGGGGGACGCCGGCGCCCCGCAGCCGTACGGTCGCCTCCGCCACACGCTGGAGCTGGGCCAGGGCGATCATGCCCTCCTGCATCCGGCTGCCGCCCGTCGCCACGAGCGACACCAGCGGGACCCGATCCGCGAGCGCGGTGCGGTACGCGGCGACGAGCCGGTCGCCGGCCGCCTGTCCCAGCGAGCCGCCGAGGAAGCCGAATTCGAAGGCGACCACGACCACCCGTCGACCGTCGATCGTCGCCCTGCCGTGCAGGACGGACTCCTCCTCGCCGGTCTTCGCGGCCGCACGCGCGCGTGAGGCGTCGTATCCGGCCCAGCCGATCGGACCGTCCGGGCGCGGCGAAGCGACGGCGGCCGGGGTCCGCAGCGGGGTGAAGTCGTCGGTGACCAGTGCGATCACCTGACGGGCCGTGAGGCGCTCAGTCATGGAGGGCCTCCGGGAGGGCCTTCTTCAGGAGCTTGCCCATGTCGTTGCGGGGCAGCGCGCGGAGGAAGTGGACGGTGCGCGGGCGCTTGTGCGGGGCGAGGAGCCCGGCGACGTGGTCCGCCAGCTCCTCCGCCGTCGGCGGCTTCTCCGCGTCCGCCGGCACCACCCAGGCCACGATCCGCTCCCCGAGGTCCGGGTCCGGCGCGCCGGTCACGGCGGCCTCCCGCACCGCCGGGTGGTCCAGGAGCGCGTTCTCTATCTCGCCGGCGCCTATCTTGTAACCGCCGCTCTTGATCAGGTCGGTGGCCTTGCGGCCCACGATCCGTACGTACCCGTCGGGTTCACGGACGGCCATGTCCCCGGTGCGGAACCAGTCCCCGTCGAACGCTGCCGCCGTCGCGTCCGGCCGGTTCAGATACGCGGAGAAGAGGTTCGGGCCCTTGACCTGGATCTCGCCGACGCTCTCCCCGTCGTACGCCCCCATCTCCGTGCCGTCCTCCTCCACCAGGCGCAGCCCCACGCCCCGGAGCGGCAGCCCGACGGACCCGGGGCGCGGGCGGGAGCCCACGGGGACGGAGGTGTTCATCAGCGTCTCGGTCATTCCGTACCGCTCGATCACCGTCCGGCCCGTCGCCGCCGTGATCCGCTCGTGGTCGTGGACCGGCAGCGCCGCCGATCCCGAGACCAGCAGCCGGGCCTCGGCCAGCGCCCGTGTCAGCGCCGGATCGTCCTCCAGCGTGTCCGCGATCCGGTGGTACATGGTCGGTACGCCGAACAGCATCGTGCCGCCGCCCGCGCCGAGTTCCCGGGCCACGCCCTCCGTCGAGAACGCGCCGAGGTGGGTGACCGATCCGCCGCGCCGCAGCGGGCCGAGGATCCCCAGGATGAGCCCGTGGACGTGGAACAGCGGCAGCGCGTGCACCAGGACGTCGTCCTCGGTCCACGCCCAGGCCTCCTCCAGAGCGTCGAGGGAGGCGGCGATCGCCCGGTGGGAGAGGACGACGCCCTTGGGCGGTCCGGTGGTGCCGGAGGTGTAGACGATCAGGGCGGGCGACTCGGAGTCGTCCGACCCGCCGGTGGCGGCGAAGGCCGCGGCGACCGGGCCGACGTGCGTCACCGTCGTCTCGACATCGATCCGGGGCAGTTCCGCGAGCCCCGCCGGCAGCACGTCCTCCGGCCCGGCCAGGACCACGCTCGGAGTGCTGTCGCCGAGGATGTGCGCCAGCTCCCGCTCCCCGGTGCGCGGGTTGAGCGGGATCGCCGGTACGTCGGCCAGCAGCGCGGCCACCACCGCGACCGCCGTCCGTGCGGTCGGTGTGGCCCAGACGGCGACCCGCCCCGCGCCTTTGATCCGTGCCGCCAGGGCCCCGGCGGCACCGGACAGTTCCCCGTAGGTCAGGGCGTCCGCGCCGAAGCGCAGTGCGGGTCGGTCCGAGCCGGCCACCAGGGCCGGGAAGAGCGCGCTCAACGGTCGTCCTCCTCGCGTAGCGGGATGCGAGAGGCATTCTTCCCCCGTCTCAGGAGGGGCGCGCTGCGACCTTGCTCACCTCCGGGGAGCCGCCGCCGTCCTCGGTCGGCCGGAGCGTCCGCATCCGCCCGTACGCGTAGACGCAGCCGGCGAGGGCCAGGTCGGACAGGAGCATGAAGCCGATCGAATAGGAGTCCTTGGCGCTGTAGATCGCGCCCATCACCAGTGGTGGCACGAAGCCGCCGAGCCCGCCCATCGCGCCGACGATGCCGGTGACACTGCCGACCTGCGGCTGCGGGGTGACTTGGGAGACCAGTGCGAAGATCGAGCCGCTCGCCGTGCCGAGTCCGGCGGCCATGCAGAGCAGGGCGATCGTGCCGCCCGGATTCAGCGGCGGGTCGAAGGCCTGGACGATGGCGAAGAGGGCGGCGAAGCCGAGCGCGGCGGCGGTGACGAGGGCCGGGTGGATCCGGTCCGAGAGCCAGCCGCCGATCGGCCGGAAGACGACGGTGACGAGGGCGAAACCGGCCGCCTTGGTGCCGGCGTCGGTCGGGTCGAGCTCGTACCAGGTCTTCAGATACGTCGGCAGGTACACCCCGAACGCGACGATGCCGCCGAAGCCGATGGCGTACAGCGCCGACAGCTCCCAGGTCACCCGCAGCCGGCCCGCCTTGCCCAGCCGGGATCCGAGGGAGGCCGTGGGCACCGGCCGGTCGGGGCGGTCGGTGATCAGGAACACGGCGAGGACGGCGTACGCGGCGAGCGCGATCGCGACGACGACGAACGGCAGGTTCTCCCCGTGCTTGGCGATGCGCGGGGTGAAGTAGCCGGAGAGCGCGACACCGCCCATGCCCATGCCGAAGACCCCGAGCGCCAGACCCCGCTTGGCCGGTGGGAACCAGGAGTTGACCAGGGGGATGCCGATGGCGAACGTCGTGCCGCCGAGGCCGAGGAGGAAACCGACGGCGAGCATCGCGCCGTACGAGTTCTTCGCCGGGATCAGCAGCAGCACGGGCACGATCGTGAGCGCCGAGACCAGGGGGAACATCACCTTGGCGCCGTAGCGGTCGGTGAGCGCGCCGGCCGGGATCCTGCCCAGGGAGCCCACCAGGACCGGGACGGCGACGAGGAGCGACTGCTGGAACGAGCTGAGATTCAGCCGGTCTCCGTAGTCACCGGCCAGCGGCGCGATCAGGTTCCACGCCCAGAAGGTGAGCGTGAATCCGATCGTGGCCATGACCAGGTTCCGGTAGGCGGTGCCGGAGGGCTTCTCGAGGGGGTCCACGTGATCAGTCAATGTCGCGCGGCAGGGCGGGGCGCGCCGGATTGGGCCGTACGGGCGGCGGCCACGGCCGGTTCACGGCCGTGGGGGTGCGGCGGCTACGGCCAGTTCACCGTCGTGGGCGGGTGGCCGTCGTCCGCCACCACCAGATGCGGGCCCTCCTGGGTCGCCGCCACCTCGACCGTGATCGCGGCGACCCCCTCCCGGCGATGGGCCGCCGCCAGCGCGCCGCGCAGCACGGCGAGGAGCCGTTCGGCGTCGGCCTCGTCGATGAGCGTGTCGACCGCGCCCGAGAAGTGCACCGAGGGCTGGAAGCCCAGCAGGACCGCCGCGCCGCCCGTCTCGCGCAGCACCCGCCCCCGGAAGGTCGCCGGCGCGTCGGCGGGCGGCTGCTGGAGGGCGAAGATGGTCGTCCGCACCTCCTGGATGGTGGAGTCCAGCTCGTCCACCGCCCGCCCGAGCAAGGTGCTCTCGTCGCTCGACTCCGCCGCTCGCCGCCGCGTCGACTCCAGCATCATCTCGGTGGCGAACAGCCGCTGGACGACGAGGTCGTGCAGGTCGCGGGCGATCCGGTCGCGGTCCTCGTACACCGCCAGCTGCTCGCGGTCGTGCTGCGCGTCCGCGAGGACCAGGGCGAGGGCGGCCTGGGAGGCGAACTGCGAGGCGAGGAGGCGGTCCACCGCCGTGTAGGGGCGCCCGCCGCGCCGCCGGGGGAGGGCGAGGGTGCCGATGAGCCGGCCGCCGCTCTGCAGCGGCAGCATCATCGAGGGCCCGAACCGGGAGCGTACGTGGGTGGTCATCCGTGGGTCGGTGGCCGAGTCCTCCACGAAGACCGGCTCACCGCCGAGCAGTTGCACGAGGACGGGCGAGCCCGGCGCGATCGTCGTACCGACCAGGTCACCCGGGTCGCCGGTCGTCGAGGCGGCCACGATCTCCATCCCGCCCTCCTCGGTGGGCTGCAGGACGACCCCGGCCGAGGCGTCCGCGAGCAGCCGGGCCCGCTCGGCGACCGTCATCAGCGCGTCCTCCGCCGGCTTCCGGGTGAGCAGGGCCGTCGTCACCGCCGCCGCGCCCTCGATCCAGCGCTCGCGCTGACGGGCGGTCTGGTACAGCCGGGCGTTGCCGATGGCGATGCCGGCCTGCGAGGCGAGGACCCGCAGCAGGGCGAGGTCCTCCTCGGTGAAGCTCCCCTCGCGCTTCTCGGTGAGATAGAGATTGCCGAACACCTCCGTGTGGACGCGGATCGGCACACCGAGGAACGAGCGCATCGCGGGATGGCCCTCCGGGACCCCGCTGGAGCGCGGATCGGCCGTCAGGTCGTCGAGCCGCAGCGGCTGCGGGTCGTGGACGAGGACGCCGAGGAGTCCGGTGTGGCCGTCGGGGAGCCGGGGGATGCGCTGTCGCTCGGCCTCCGTCATTCCGGCCGTGATCAGTTCGGTGAGCCGGTGGCGCTCGGGGTCGACGACCCCGAGCGCTCCGTAGCGCGCGCCGGTCAGTTCGACCGCGGAGTCCACGAGGTGCTGGAGCGTGGTCCGCAGTTCGAGATCGGTGCCGACACTCAGGACCGCTTCCAGCAGCATCGGCAGACGGGGAGCCGGGTCGTCCTGGTTTATGAGCGACATGCGCTTATCGTCGTACAAACGGGAGGGATGTGACGATCATTCGGAATCGGCCAGCGGGTCGAGGACCATCGGCTGGATCCTGCCCTCCAGCATCGCGCCCAGCCCGAGGATCGCGCAGACGTCCGGCCGCTCGGCGATGTGCACCGGCATCCCGGTCGCCTCGCGGAGCATCTGGTCGAGCCCCGGGAGCAGGGCGCTGCCGCCGACCATCATGATGCCGCGCTCGGCGAGGTCGGCGACGAGGTCGGGCGGGCACTCCCGCAGGATCTTGCCGATGCCGTCGAGGACGGCGGTCAGCGGGGTGTGGATCGCGTCCCGTACGGCGGCGGTGTCGACGGTCACCGAGCGGGCGAGGCCGGTGGCCACGTCGCGGCCGTGGATCTCGGTGGAGGTCGGGCCCTGGAGGGTCAGGCCGTTGCCGCTGAGGGCGAGTTGCAGCGGGCGGACGGACTGGCTGGGCAGCATCAGCTCGTGCTGGTGGCGCAGGTGCTGGATGACCGCGTGGTCGATCGCGTCGCCGCCCACGGGGATGCGCTCGGCGGTGACGATGGAGCCCAGGGAGAGCACGGCGACCTGGGTGGTCGCCGCACCGCAGACCATGATCATGGTCGCGGTGGGCTGCTCGACGGGGAGTCCGCAGCCCACGGCCGCCGCGATCAGGGTGTCGACCAGCTCGACCCGTCGGGCGCCGAGCCCGACGAGGGTCTCCACGGCGGCGCGCTGGGCGAGCGGGTCGCTGTCGTGCGGGGTGCTGGCGGCGGCGCGCAGCCGGGGCTTGCGGCGCAGTTGGCGACGGAGCTTCTCGCCGAGGAGGTGGCGGAGCATCCGCTGGGCCATGTCGATGTCGACGACGGTGCCGCCGGAGACGGGGCGCATGACGCGGATGTAGTCGGGGGTGCGGCCGGTCATCTTCTCGGCGAGCGCGCCGACGGCGATCAGCGCGCCGGTACGGGTGTTCACAGCGGCGACGCTGGGCTCGTCGACGACGAGCCCGGCGCCCTTGACGAAGACCCGGGTCCGGGCGGCCCCTAGGTCGACGGCGACATGGCAACGACGCAGCTGCTCAAGGCTGACGGTCACGGCAGATCCTCCGGAGTGCGGTGCTGGCACGGGCGAGGGTGGTACGCCGGTTTGCTTCGGCGTTCTGTTCGCATCGTGCGACCCCCACGGTCAAGCCGCGCGCTGGGCTGCGCCGCCCGGGGGTGCGATGCCGTCTGACGGCGGGTCGGCGCGGGGTACGAACTCGGCGCGGCCGGAGCTCGGACCGCTCGTGGCCCGGGGCCCGAGCTCGGCGCGGCGGGTGCGCCGCCGGGCGCGGGCGGACTTGGCTCGGACGCCGTGCGGGTCGCCCGGGACTCGCGGTGCGGGTGCGTCGCCCAGCGTGGCGCCGGGGCCCGTGGGCGGACTCGGTGCGACAGCGGGGTTCGTTCGCCGTTGCGGCACGGGCCGTCGTGGCGGTGCACGGCCACCACCCCGCCCCGGCCGTCAGAGCAGGCGTTGCAGGAGGCCCCAGGTGAATTCGGCGGCTCGGGGGGTTCCGTCGGGGAGGGTGAAGTCCAGGCGGAGGCGGGTGGGGGCGCTGCCGTCCCGCGCCTGGGCCGGAGGGAAGGCGTTGCCGACCTCGGGGAGGGTGCAGCTCCACGGGCGCAGGTCGGCTTCGGTGCGCAGCTCGGGGACGGGGGAGCCGGGCGCGCGGACAAGGCCGCTGCCCCAGACCGCCGTCGGCCTTCCCACGATCACCTGCCAGCGCAGCTCCGGCCAGAGCGGGAGCTCCCACTCCAGGAGCTCGGCGTCCAGCCGGGGGACCGCGCGGCGTGCCACGGGCTCGCCCAGGACGGAGCGGTAGCGGGCCGCCTCGCCAGGGCCTCGGCGGCCGTGCGCCCACGCCTGCCAGCGGCGGTTCGCCTCACGCGACTCGGCCCGCGTCGCCCCCAGTGACCTGAGCGCGTCCTCGACCAGCTCCGGCTGGTGGTCGGCCATACGGCGCAGCAGGACGAGCTGGAACTCGCGTGGCCCGAAAGGCTCGGACGGTGTCATGAGCCCATCCTGCCCGAAGCGGGAGAATCACGACGACACGCCGTCGACCTGGGGTTTCCTCACAGGATCCTCACGTTCCCGCCTACCTCTGGTGTCCTGTCGACACATACTCTGCGGCAGCCATGGACTACTGCCACCAGTGCCGACGGCACCTCAACGGCGCACTCGCCTGCGCCGGATGCGGGACCCCCGTCGAGGAGCTGCGGTACGAGACCCCCCAGCCGGCCGCCGCGCGCGCCGTCGCGGCCCAGCGCGTCGAGTACGTCGAGCCCACTGCGCGTGTGCAGCACGAGGAGCGGGCCGAGCACATCTACGAACTGGACCCGCTCGAACCACCGCGCACGGCCGCTCCCGGCGGCCGGGCCGCCGCCCGCCGTGGCGCGGGGTCGGGCCGGGGCGGTGCCCGTCGCAGCCGGCGGGCGCGCAGCCGCAAGGGGCGCAACGTCCTGGTGGGCACGCTCGGCATCGTCCTCGCGGCGGGCGCCCTGAGCATGGCCAAACTGGCCCTCGAGCCCAAGGACGAGGGCGGCGCCGCCACCGCCGTACAGGAGGAAGAGGTCGTCGAGACCTCGCTGCCGCCGCTGCCCTCGGACAGCGCGACGGCCCCGGAAGGGCCGACCCCGGTCACGGTGACGAAGTCCGCCACCCCCAAGGACTCGGACGCGCCCGCGCCCGGCCACACGGGCATACCCGGCCAGGGCTCCGGCGGTCAGGGCTCCGGTGGCTCGGGCAGTGGCGGCGGCTCACAGGGCTCCGCAGGCGGGCCTCCGGGCGGTGCGCCATCCGGCTCGCCCTCCGCCTCGGCCTCGCAGACCGGCCCCACGCCGACCGGCTCCGGTAGCACCACCGCGACCCCGCCCGGCGGTTCGCCGACGACCGCCACGCCCAGCCCCACGCCGTCTCCGACGCCGACGTGCACGTGGATCATCTTCTTCTGCGTCTAGGGCGTGTCCGGTGGACGCGCCCCAGGGCTCCCCGAGTGCGGGGAAGGCGTCAGCCCGCGTCCTCGCCCAGCATCCGCTTCAGCAGGTCCCGCAGCAGCGCGCGCTCGTCCGCCGTGAGCCGTCCGAGCGGCTCGCGCGCGAAGTCCAGCGAGTCGCGCAGCCGGCCGGCGGTGTCCAGGCCCTCCGGGGTGGGCGCGGCCAGCTTGACGCGGCGGTCGGCCGGGTCGGGGCGGCGCTCCACCAGGCCGCGCGATTCGAGCCGGTCGATGATCCCGGTGACGTTCGACGGCTCGCACTTCAGCTTCTGGGCGATCTTCCGCATCGGGACCGGCTCCAGGGTGAGCAGTCCGAGGACCCTCGCCTGGGCGCCGGTCAGCGCGTGCTCCGCGGCCGCCTGCTCGTACTCCGCGTAGTACCGCGCCACGACCGTGCCGATCAGCTCGACGACTTCGCGGGTGAGGGGGTCTGAGGGTGAGGTGGCCATGGGCTCCATCCTACCCAGATACTTGACAACATGAAATATCCAGGAGCATGGTTGTTTCAGGTAGTGAAACATTCTGTTCCAGGAGGCCGTACCGATGTCCGTAATCCCCGCGTCCAGCCGTGAGTGGCACCTCGTCGCCCGTCCGCACGGCTGGCCGACCCCCGCGGACTTCGCGCTCCGTGAGACCCCCGTCGCCGAGCCCGCCGAGGGCCGGATCCTGGTCAAGAACCTGCACTTCTCGGTCGACCCGTACATGCGCGGCCGGATGAACGACGTGAAGTCGTACATCCCGCCGTTCAAGCTCGACCACCCCATGGACGGCGGCGCGGTCGGCCAGGTCATCGCGTCCAACGCGGAGGGCTTCGCCGTCGGCGACCACGTCCTGCACGGCCTCGGCTGGCGCGAGTACGCCGACGTGCCCGCCCAGCACGCCACCAAGGTCGACCCGGAGCTGGCCCCCCTCTCCAGCTACCTCGGCGTCCTCGGCATGACGGGCCTCACCGCCTACGCCGGTCTCTTCGAGGTCGCCTCCTTCAAGGAGGGCGACGCGGTCTTCGTCTCCGGCGCGGCCGGCGCCGTCGGCGGCCAGGTCGGCCAGATGGCGAAGCTCAAGGGCGCCTCCCGGGTCATCGGCTCCGCCGGCTCCGACGAGAAGGTCAAGCTCCTCATCGAGGAGTACGGCTTCGACGCCGCCTTCAACTACAAGAACGGCCCGGTCAAGGACCAGCTCCGCGAGGCCGCCCCGGACGGCATCGACGTCTACTTCGACAACGTCGGCGGCGACCACCTCGAAGCCGCGATCTCCTCGCTCAACGTGCACGGCCGCGCCACCATCTGCGGCATGATCGCGCAGTACAACGACACCGAGCCGGTGCCGGGCCCGCGCAACATGGCCGTGATCATCGGCAAGCGGCTGCGCCTCCAGGGCGTCCTCGTCGGCGACCACTACGGCCTGCAGCCGCAGTTCGTCCAGGAGGTCGGCGGCTGGCTGCGCTCCGGCGAGCTGAAGTACAACGAGACCGTCGTCGAGGGCATCGAGAACAGCGTGGACGCCTTCCTCGGCCTGCTCCGCGGCGACAACACCGGAAAGATGATCGTTTCGGTGACCGGCTAGTCTTCCCTCAGCCGTCGCGATCGTGGGCGCGAGTCGCGGCGAACCAGCAGAAGGAAGACCCGCATGTCCATTCAGCAGTCCGACGTCCTGTACACCGCCGTCGCCACCGCCGAGAACGGGCGCGACGGCCGTGTGGCCACCGACGACGGTCAGCTCGACGTCGTCGTGAACCCGCCGAAGGCCATGGGCGGCTCCGGTGCCGGCACCAACCCCGAGCAGCTCTTCGCCGCCGGGTACAGCGCCTGCTTCCAGGGCGCGCTGGGCGTCGTGGCCCGTAACGAGAACGCCGACATCTCGGGCTCGACGGTCACCGCCGAGGTCGGCATCGGCAAGAACGACGACGGCTTCGGCATCATCGTCAAGATCTCGGCGACCATCCCGAACGTGGACGTCGAGACCGCGAAGAGCCTGATCGAGAAGGCTCACCAGGTCTGCCCGTACTCCAAGGCGACCCGCGGCAACATCACGGTCGAACTGGCCGTCTGATTTTGCGCGTACGCTTGATGTGGGCCGCACCCCGACCGACCGGGGTGCGGCCCTCTTGCGTCGGCGCATCCGTCAGCGCACCGGTCAGCGCGTCAGCAGAGCCCGGCCGACCTGCGCGAACGCGCCCTTCGGATGGTTCCGGAAGAGCGGCTCCGTGCCGAACAGGACCACCGGCGCACCGTGCGCCGCCGTCCCGCTGACCACCGACGCCCGCCCGGCCGCGTCACCCGGACCACCCCGGCCGTCCGCGCCGGGCCGCCAGTGCCCGGAGACGAGCGGATCGGCCGCCGCGTAGGACTGCTCGGTCCGCACCCCCGCTCCCAGCCCCGTGAACCACATCGGCGCGTAGACGAAGCTGTGCCCGGGAGCGCCGCCCGTGATCGCGCCGCCCGCGTTGCGGACCGTCACGACCCCGTTCGCGTCCCCGTTGCCCGCCACCGCCGTGGCCGGGAGCAGCCCCGCCGCCGCGTTGAACGCCGCGCCCGCCGAGCCGATCCCCACCACACCCGCACCGCTCGCCCGCAGCGCCTCCCGCGCGGCCGGGGCGAGCTTCCCGTACTCCAGGCCCCGCGACACGAACAGCACGTCGGCCGTCGACCAGTCGAAGCCCGCGTTCAGGATCTCCGTCGAGACCGGGACGACCTCGAAGCCCATCTCGCGCAGTGCGAACAGCTCACCGGCCGTCACCGAGGCGGCGACCCTGGTCCGCGCCAGCGGCGCCGCGCCCCGCTCCTTCGTGGCCCGGAACACCACCCCGTACCGGTCCGCGAGCACCCGCGCCGCGCCTCGCGCCGACGCCGGCACCACCGCCGCGCCGTCGGCCGTCCGGCGCACCTTCACCCCCTGCGCCAGCAGCGTGTTCACCGCGGCCAGCTCCTTCGGGTCGTCGAGCCGCAGCAGCAGGTCCCCGAAGGGCGCGACCGAGCCCGTGGGGGCCGCTGCGTGGACCGGACGCACCACGCGGGGCACCGGACCGTGCTCGATCCTGCGCACCGTCGCACCCCACAGCAGCCCGAGGCTCCAGCCGGAGATGTCGTACATCGTCGACACGTCCGCGCTGATGTCGCGGCCCTCCGCCAGGATCACGTTCGCCATACCGCGCTTGGGCTGGCGCATGTCGACGACGTACGAGCCGTCGACGGCCCGCCCTACCCGCACGTCGTTGGCGACCAGATGGTCCACGAGCCGTGCCGCGGCCACCGCCGAGGCTTGGGACCGCCCCGCCGGAATGACGTACGCGCGCGGGAACGTGGTCGTGTACACGTCCTCCGGACCGATCCCCGGCACCCCGGGCACCGTCTCCTCGGAGACCGGCCGCTGCGCCTCGCCCGCCGCGCCCCGCCGGAACGTCTCGATCTGGTCGGCGAGCACCGACGCGCGATGCGTGTCCGTGTGGTCGAGCGTGGCGCGCATCGCCGCGCCCGCGATGTCGACGTTGATCGCCGCCCGGCGGCGCAGCTCCGCCTCCGGCAGCGTGTCGTACGCCTGGTTGTTCACCGTCATCGGGAACTCGATGGTGTGCGCGGCCACGGCGCCCTGGAACGGCATGTACTGCGGGGTGAAGATCGGCGGCCAGTCGTCCCAGCCCTCCTGTTCGTCGCGGAAGGGGATGACCGCCGGGCGGACCCCGTCCTTCGCGGGCGTGTAGCCGAGTCCGTTGACCGCCTTCTCCATGCCGAGCGCGTTGGCGTAGGCGTTCTTCAGGAACAGGTCGTACTCGTAGTTCTCGCCGTGCGGCGGGGTCGTCGGCTCGATCAGCGTGCCGTTGACGTACCCGTGCAGATCCAGCATCACGGCCGGCTGCTTGTCGATGGCGATCCGGCGGATCGCGCGCGCCTCGGGCTGCGAGGCGGTGATGAAGTCCCGGTTGAGGTCGAAGCCGTTGCCGTTGGCGCGGGTGCCGGCGATCCGGCCGTCCGGGTTGGCGGTGACGTTCAGATAGACCCGGGTCCTCGCGAGCAGCCCGGCGGTCTTGCGGTCGGTGGCGGTGGCCAGTTCCTCGATGAGCTCCAGGGCGGCGTCCGTGCCCTCCCACTCGTTGCCGTGGATGTTGTTGTTGATGAAGACAGGCGTCTTGTACGCGGCCTTCAGCCGGGTGTCCTTGGCCGCGGAGGCGGGTGCGTTCTCGATCCGCTCGCGCATCCGCTCCTGCTCGCGGGTCTCGCGGGCGCTCTCGGGGGCGGTGACGGTCACCAGATACAGCTCGTGGCCGCCGGCCGACCGCCCGGCGACCTCGACGCTCACGCGGTCCCCGAGCTTCTGCAGCGCGTTGAGACGCGGGGCGAGGGAGTGGTACGGCGCGAGCCCCAGCTTGATCGACTTGTCGGCCGGGTCGACGGGCGGGACCGCGAGGTCCGTCCGCCGCGGAAAGCCGTCGCCCGTGCGGAGCGGGGTGTCGGCCGGGGCGGGGGAGGTGCGTGCCGCGAACGTGCGCGGCGGCGCGGCCGCGGTGTCACGCCCGGCCCCTTCGCGTACGGGACCGGGCTCGGACGCGCTGCCGGGCCCGTGCGCGAAGGGGCCGGGCGCGGCGCTCGCGGGCAGCGCGGTGAGGACCAGCGCGCCGAGGAGCGCGCCGCAGACGGTGGTGATCAGGACGGGTCCGGGTTTCGCCATACGTACGCAACCTCCGTAAGTGATCAGTACGCAGGGGTCTACCCTGTCGTGCCCCGGACAACAAGAGGGCCTTCGGCGCGGGCCCGATAGGGTGATCCTCATGCGTGATTTCGGGGCCGGTCTCGGTTATCTGGTACAGGGTCAGAAGTGGGTGGGCCGGCACGGCCGATGGTTCGGGTTCGGGCTGCTGCCCGGTCTCGTGACCCTCGTGCTGTACGTCGGCGCGCTCGTCGGCCTGGGCTACGGAGCCGACGACCTGACGGCCTGGGCGACCCCGTTCGCCGACGACTGGTCCTCGCCCTGGCAGGGGCTCCTGCGCACCACCCTGACCGTCCTGACCTTCGGCTTCGGGCTCTTCCTCGCGGTCGTCACCTTCACCGCCGTGACCCTGCTGGTCGGCCAGCCCTTCTACGAGTCGCTGTCCGAAGAGGTCGACCGCACCGAGGGCGGCGAGGTCCCCGAGTCGGGCCTGCCGCTCTGGCGCGAGCTGTGGATCTCCGCACGCGACAGCCTCAAGGTCGTACTGCGGGTCGCGTTCTACGGCGTGCTGCTCTTCGCCTGCGGCTTCATCCCCGTCGTCGGTCAGACCGTCGTGCCGGTGATCGGCTTCTGCGTCTCCGGCTTCTTCCTCGCCGAGGAGCTGTCCGCCGTCGCCCTCCAGCGCCGCAGCGTCGAGCTGAAGGAGCGGCTGCGGATGCTGCGCGGCCGCCGGATGCTGACCCTGGGCTTCGGCGTCCCGCTGACCCTGGCGTTCCTGGTGCCGTTCGTGGCCGTGTTCCTGATGCCGGGCGCGGTCGCGGGCGCGACGCTGATGGTCCGGGACCTGCGCGGGGAGAACGCGGACGACGCCGAGCCGGCCGCGGCCCCGGCCTCCGCGGCGCCCGCCCCCGTCCCGACGCCGGGCAACCCGTACCGAAAGGCATAGCGGGGGCTCAGCCGACCTCGGCGAGCGCGTACCCCGCCTCGATGCTCCCCGCGTCGGCGAGGCGCTCGCCGTCCGGGCCCCAGGCTCCGGCGGCGCCGCAGGCCACACCGTCCTCGTTGGCCCCCAGCGCGTTGCCGAGCACCACGTACAGGCCGAAGTCCCGGGCCCGTACCGGATAGACCTTCTCGAACGAGTCGTTGTCGGCGGCCAGTACCGAGCTCGCCAGATAGACCGTGCAGCCGTCGGCGGCGGCCCGCCGCGCGAGCTCAGGGAACCGGTTGTCGTAGCAGGTGGCCGTCGCGAACCGCACTCCGTCGAGGGTGAAGCGGCCGTCCGTCCCGCCCGGCGCGAAGACCTCCTGCTCGACGCCGTACAGATGCCGCTTGTCGTAGCGGGTGAGCAGCGAGCCGTCCGCTCCGATCACCAGCGAGGTCACCCCGGTGCCGCCGTCGGCGGTGCGCACGGGGCCGTTGACGACGGCCGCCGCACCGGCCGCGCGGCAGGCCTCCCGGACCGGTTCGAGGCGCTCGTCGTCCTCGGAGAGCACCAGCGCCGGGGTGTCCCGGACGAGGCTGGGCTCGTAGCCGGTCAGGCAGAGCTCGGCGAAGACGACCAGCCGTGCGCCGTCGCCGCCCGCCGCCCTGATCAGCCCGGCGATGGTACGGACGTTGGCGTCGATGTCCCCGGCGACCGGGGCGAACTGCGCTGCTGCGACGATCATGGCCCCCATCATCTCGCGCGCCCCCGCCGACGGGGAACCCCGGGACGGCTACCGAGAGGCGGCCACGGCGATGATCGTCCGGACCTGGGCGATGATGTCCAGCCGGTTGCGGACGAACTCCGGGTCGGTGACCGTGCCCGTCGCCGGGTCCGTGTTGCCCGCGCCGAACTGCAGCACCGGGGTGTGGACATGGCCGCCGGGCAGCTCCCGCAGACCGAGCCGGTCGCGCAGCAGGGTCGCGCGGTAGGCGATCTCGTTGGAGAGGTAGTCCCCGCCGCCGCCCGAGCGCGCCGTGGAGCCCGGCGTCGGACCACCCGGGCGGGATACGGGAGTGCTCGACCCGGCCGGGATCTCGGTCACCGCCGTGTTGTCGTACACCGGGAAGCGCCCGGTGCTCGCGGCGACGATCGAGGCGTACGGGAGGGTGGTCGTCGTCCACTGGGGCTGGGTGGCGGGGTCGGTGACCGGGACGGTCTCCGTCCGCGAGAGGTTCTCGTTGTCGGGGAATCCGCCCCGCCAGGCACCGTTGAACCGCTCGATGTCGAAGCGGCCGATCCGGCCCTGGCTGACCGTGGTGACGAGGTCGGCCTTCGGCAGCTGGTCCCGGAGCGTCCGCTCGACGGTGCCCTCGGCGAAGTCCTGCCAGCGGACCGGGAAGACGGCCGTCTCGATCCGTGCGAGGCTCCCGTCGGCCGTGCGGATCCAGGTGCCGTCCAGGGCGAGCGCGGTGGCCCCGGACGGGTTGCTGATCCGCACGTCCCGGTCGAGCGTGAACGGGTCGAACCCGGTCATCAGGATCCGCTTCACGCCCTTGCCGACCGGGAAGCGGATCGAGTCCTGGCCGCGGGAGGAGCGTTCGAGCCGGTCGAGCAGCCGGGCCCGACCCTCGTCGGAGAGCGCGAACTCCGGATGCCAGGAACGCAGTTCCCGGGTCAGACCCAGCCGCGCCCAGTACAGCGGCCGATCGTCGTCCTTGCTCAGATCGCCCCGTACGCGATGCCCCTGCGCCCGGTCGACCGCGTCCCGCCAGAGCCGTTCCCCGTGCCGTACGACCGTCCGTTCGGCCTCCTGGTACGACTCGGCGCCGACGAGCGCGCGGGCGAACTCCGGTGCCACGGAGTCGAATCCGGCGCGCCGCAGGATCTCCTGGGGCGCGGCGCGGTCGAGACGGGCCTCCTCGGCCGTGCGCGAGCAGCCCGCGTCGGCGTCGGCGGACGCGGGGGGTGTCGCCACGACCAGCGTGGCCGTGATCAGGGCGAGGCCGAGTGAGGCATGGCGTATCCGGGACAGCACAGCGAGCCCTCCGTCGGGTCGGGAACCGGCCCGCGCAGTATCCCGACTCACCTGCAACTCCCGCTACAGGGCCCTCACTTGTCGCTGCCGTACAGGAGGCGCAGAAAGTCCCGGAACGCCTCCGGCATGTCGACCGCCGCCGGGTCGAGCAGCCACTGGTACTGCAGCCCGTCCATCACGGCCGTCAGGATCGGCGCCGCCCGCTCAGGGGTCAGCCCGCTCGGCAGCCGTTCGCCGAACTCCATGCGCAGGACGTTCGCCATCTCCTCGCGGACCTGGGTGTAGCGCTCGGTGAAGAACGCGCGCGCCGGATGGTCCTCGGTCACGCTCTCGCCGAGCAGGGCCGAGAAGGTCTGCACGATCCCCGGCCGCATGGCGTTGTACTCGACGAGCGAGTCGATCAGATCGAGCCGCCAGCCCTCGCGCGACCCGGCCCCGCTCGTGTCCCACTTGTCGCGCTCCGCGAGGACCGCGACGAGCAGGGCCTCCTTCGTGGGGAAGTAGTGCAGCAGCCCCTGCTGCGTCAGGCCGACGCGCTCGGCGACGGCGCCGAGCGACGCGCCCCGGTAGCCGCGCTCGGCGATCACTTCGAGGGCCGCGCCCACGATGTCCGCCCGCCGCTCCTCGCTCCTGGCCCGCACCATCGCCATGGCCCCCTCTCCCTGTCGCAGCCTGCCGGAAGTCCTTTCCCCCAGGACCGTACGGCATCTTAAGATTACGAAACGATAACGTAACCTACCGCTCTACAGGTAACCGGTCCACCATGGGCGCCACAAGGACTTCAACGAGGAGGTACGGCCATGGCGGAGAACAGCGCGGAGACCGTTCGGGAGCAGGCCGTCGAGGCGGCGCTCGGCAAGCTCGACCTGGACACCAAGGCGCGGCTGCTCGCCGGCCAGGACATGTGGTCGCTCCCGGCCCTGCCCGAGATCGGGCTGGCCTCCCTGGTCATGTCCGACGGACCGATCGGCGTCCGGGGCGTCCGCTGGACCGCCGACGACCCCTCCATCGCCCTGCCGTCCCCGACCGCGCTCGCCGCCGCCTGGGACCCCTCCCTCGCCCGCCGCGCCGGCCGGCTCCTCGCCCAGGAGGCCCGCCGCAAGGGCGTCCACGTCCTGCTCGCCCCCACCGTCAACCTGCACCGCACACCGCTGGGCGGCCGCCACTTCGAGTGCTACTCCGAGGACCCGTACCTCACCGGCGAGATCGGCACCGGCTACGTCCAGGGCGTCCAGGACGGCGGCGTAGGCACCACCGTCAAGCACTTCGTGGGCAACGACGCCGAGACCGACCGCTTCACCGTCGACAACACGGTCGCCCCGCGCCCGCTGCGCGAGCTCTACCTCGCGCCCTTCGAGGCCATCGTCAAGAACGCCCGTCCCTGGGGCATCATGACCGCCTACAACCAGGTCAACGGCGTGACCATGACCGAGCACCACGAGCTCGTCAACGAGGTCCTGCGCGGTGAGTGGGGCTTCGACGGCGCCAACGTCTCCGACTGGATGGCCGCCCGGTCCACCAAGGGCGACATCGAGGGCGGCCTCGACGTCGCCATGCCCGGCCCGCAGACCGTCTACGGCGAGGCGCTCGCCGCCGCCGTCCGCGCCGGCGAGGTCGAGGAGTCGGCCGTCGACGCGGCCGTACGGAACGTGCTGCGGCTCGCCGCCCGCGTCGGCGCCCTCGAAGGCGCCCCGCCGGTCGTCACCGAGACCCCCGACGCCATCGACGGCGACGCGCTCGCCCGCGAGATCGCCCACCGCGGCTTCGTCCTCGTACGCAACGAGAACGAAGCGCTGCCGCTGGCCACGGGCGTCACCGTCGCCCTCTCCGGCGCCGGCGCCCGCGACGCCCGCGTCCTCGGCGGCGGCTCCGCCCAGGTCTTCCCCGACCACACCGTCTCCCCGCTCGACGGCCTCACCGCCGCCCTTCCCGACGGTGCCCTCACCTTCACCGTCGGCGCCGACCCCAGCGACGAACTCACCCCCGCCGACCAGGGCTTCACCCTCCGCGCCGTCTGTCGCGACGCCGACGGCACCGTCCTCGGCGAGGGCACCCTGCCCAACGGCCAGGTCCAGTGGATCGGCGACGACCTCCCGGCCGGCGTCACCCACGAGGCCCTCGCCTCCATCGAGGTCACCGGTACGTTCACCCCGCGCGAGTCCGGCGAGCACTCCTTCGGCACCCGCGGCCTCGGCGCCTTCACCCTCGCCATCGCCGGCGAGACCGTCTTCGACGGCCTCCAGGCGATGGGCCAGGAGACCGACCCCTTCGAGGCGTTCTTCGGCGCCCCCGTCGAGCGCGCCAAGGTCGCCCTCACCGCGGGCGAGACCATCGAGGTGTCGCTGCTCCACCCCCTGGACAAGGAGTTCGCGGCCCCGCTGCCGGCCGTCATGTTCTCCTTCGTCCACCTCGGTCCGCGCCGTGACCCCGACGAACTGATCGCCGAAGCCGTCGAGGCCGCCCGTGCCGCCGACACCGCCGTCGTGGTCGTCGCCACCACCGAGCGCGTCGAGTCCGAGGGCTTCGACCGCAAGGACCTCGCCCTCCCCGGCCGCCAGGACGAACTCGTGCGGGCCGTGGCCGCCGCCAACCCCAACACCGTCGTCGTCGTCAACGCCGGCTCCCCGGTCGAGATGCCCTGGCGCGACGACGTCGCCGCCATCCTGCTCAGCTGGTTCCCCGGCCAGGAGGGCGGCGCCGCGCTCGCCGACGTCCTCACCGGCGCCGCCGAGCCCGGCGGCCGGCTCCCCACCACCTGGCCCGTCGCCCTCGCCGACGTCCCCGTCACCGAGGTCACCCCGACCGACGGGAAACTCGCCTACACCGAAGGCGTGTTCATCGGCTACCGCGCCTGGGACAAGGAAGGCGCCACCCCCGCGTACGCCTTCGGCCACGGCCTCGGCTACACCACGTGGACCTACGACTCCCTGGAGGTCACCCCGGAGACGGCGAGGGTCCGGATCACCAACACCGGCACCCGCACCGGCCGCGAGGTCGTCCAGATCTACCTGGCGCCGACGGACACCGCGTCGAGCGGCCCGCAGGACACGACGGTGAAGCGCCCGGCGCGCTGGCTGGCCGGCTTCGGCTCCGTCGAGGCGGGCGCCGGCGAGTCCGCCGAGGTCGAGATCCCGCTGCCGCGCCGCGCCTTCGAGATCTGGGACGAGGAGGAGAACGGCTGGGCCGTCGTCCCCGGTACGTACGAGGTCAGGGCCGCACACTCGCTCGCCGACGCGCGCCTGACGGCCACGCTGGAGGTCTGACCTCCCATGATCAGCCCCGGGGCGGAACCTGACATCCGTCCCGGGGCTTCACTCCACCGTTCAGCGCGTCCCGAACCGGAAGACGGTGGTCGAGTCGTACACCTCACCCGGGCGCAGCACCGTCGACGGGAACTCCGGCCGGTTGGGCGAGTCAGGGAAGGCCTGCGCCTCCAGGGCGACCCCGCCCAGCTCCGGGCCTGCGTACACCTGAAGCCCGGGCTCGGTGGTCTCCACCGTCACCGTACGGCCGCTCCCCGGCGCGTACAGCTCGGCGACCGCCGAACCCTCGCCGTCCAGGACGAAGTTGTGGTCCAGCGGGATCGTGAGCGGCCGGCCCGCGCGGAAGTCCAGCTCCGTGCCCGCGACCTCGGCGAACGCTCCGGTCGGGATGCCCGTCCCGTCGGTCGGCGTGAAGCGCGAGGCCGCCACCCGCAGCTCCTGAAGCCCGTCACCCAGTTGCCAGTACGAGTGGTTCGTCAGCGCGACCACCGTCGGCGCGTCCGTCTCCGCCCGGTAGCCGATCCGCAGCGCCCCGTCGGCGTCGAGCGCGTACGTCACCGAGACCTCCAGGCGGCCGGGGAAGCCCTCCTCGCCGTCCGGGCTCACCCGGGACAGCCGTACCCCGGACTCGACCTCTTCCGCGCCCCACACCCGCTTGTCGAAGCCGCGCTCCCCGCCGTGCAGACAGTTCGGTCCGTCGTTGCGGGGCAGCCGGTGGACCGCGCCGTCCAGAGTGAAGGCCCCGCCCGCGATCCGATTGGCGTAACGCCCCACCAGAGCGCCGAAGTACGGCTCCGGACGCTTCAGATACCCCTCCAGATCGGGGAAGCCGAGGGCCACGCCATCCGGGACACCGTCCCGGTCCGGCGTCTCGACCGACTGCACGATGCCGCCGTACGTCAGCACCCGTACCCGCACGGCGCCCCGCTGGAGCGTCCAGCGCGTGACGTCCGTACCGTCGACCGAACCGAAGGGCTCACTCGTGATCCTCATGATCCGGAACCCTACGCGGGCGGCTCCGGAGCCGTCACCTGCCGATGCGCGATCTCCGCGAGCCGCGCCTGCCCGTCCTTGCTCGGGTGGAACCAGTCCCACGGGCTGAGCTGCCCGCCGTCGAAGCGGAAGCCGAACACCGCGCCGCCGTCGTACCGGCAGCGCGGGTCCTTCGCGCAGACCTCCTTCAGGACCGTGTTGTACGCCACCACCCGGTCCCGCACCCGCGTCCGGCGCTGTTCGGCCGGCGCGCTCAGATCCTCCGCGTCGGCCAGCATCGAGGCGCAGATCCCCAGCTTCCAGACCTGGCGGCCCATCGGGCTGTCCTTGCCCTGCGACCACAGGCGCTTCAGGTCCGGCACGCTCGACACGTACACCTGCGCCTTCGGCGCCGTCTTCCGCAGCTCGGCGAGGGACGCCTCGAAGTCCGCCCGGAACTCCTCGACCGGGGTCATCAGTTCGGCCCGGTCCCGGCAGGCGTCGTTCGCGCCCATCATCACCGTCACGAGCTCGGGCCTCTCGGCGGCCGCCCGTGCCATCTGGGCCGGGAGCTCCGCCATCCGCGCCCCGGTCCGCGCCAGGTTCCAACTGCGAGCGGCCGTGCCCTGCGCCCCGAGGAGCCGCAGGGCGAGGCTGTTGACGGTGGCGTCCGTGCCGGTCGCCCAGGAGACCTCCGGGCAGTCCGCCAGGACCGAGCAGGCGTCGAAGGCGCGGGTGATGGAGTCGCCGACGGCCGCGACGGAGGCGGGGGAGCGGTCCCAGACGGGCGTGGGCTTCGGTGTCGGCCTGGGCTTCGGAGTGGCGGTCGCCGCGGGGCCGGCCGTCTCACACCCCGTCAGAGTGCCGGCGCCCAGCAGCAGTGCGGCCGCGGCGGAGGCGACGGTGGTGCGAAAACGTTGTCTGCCGCGCATCCCTCGGCCCCTCCTCCGGCGTCTGTTCGGCGTCCTGGCGAGTGAAAGCTTGGTGTCCACCCACCCCCGGACCGACCGTACGTCACCCCAAGGGCGGTGCGGCACGGTAGCTTTTCCCCCGTCGAACCAGAGGCACCTTTGCCAATCGGCTCCGGTAAATTACATCACGTCACATGCTGTCCCTTTTGTGGAGTTTTACTCCCGATGCTGTTTACTGAGGCCGCTGGGAAAGGCGAACCTCGTCCCACACTGGAGGTCCCGGTGACGACACGTGGAGTCCTGTACGTTCACTCCGCACCGCGCGCGCTGTGCCCGCACGTCGAATGGGCGGTCGCGGGTGTCCTCGGTGCGAGAGTCCAGCTCGACTGGATCCGCCAGCCGGCGTCCCCCGGCACCTGGAGAGCCGAGTTCTCCTGGCAGGGCGAGACCGGCACCGCCTCCAAGCTCGCCTCCGCCCTGCGCGGCTGGCAGATGCTCCGCTTCGAGGTCACCGCGGAACCCTGCCCCACGGCCGAGGGCGAGCGCTACAGCGCCACGCCGGAGCTGGGCATCTTCCACGCCGTCACCGGAATGCACGGCGACATCCTGATCCCGGAGGACCGCCTGCGCGCCGCACTGGCCCGCTCGGTGCGCGGCGAGACGGAACTCGAGGCGGAGATCGCCAAGCTCCTCGGCAAGCCCTGGGACGACGAACTGGAGCCCTTCCGCTACGCCGGCGAGGGCGCCCCCGTCCGCTGGCTCCACCAGGTGGTCTGACGCGGGTTGATTCCGCCACGGGGGGCGCGCAGGGGGCGCGCCCGGGGTGGGGGTTGTGGTGGCGCGTGCACGCGCGGCGGCCGAGAGGGCCGTCGTTCTGCTGTTGGTGGCGATGTGGGCCGTCGAGGCGGTGCTGATCGCCGGGTTCGTGTTCCTGGTGGTGACCGAGGCGCCCGCGGAGTGCGGCGGCGACGACTGTCCACCGGGGTTCGTGGGCATCATGCTCACGGCCATGGGGCTGGGGCTCTTCGCGGCGCTGGTGATGCCGGTGATCCTGGAGTGGCTGCGCCCGGACGACGAGGCGTCACCTGGGGCGGGCACGGAGGGGGACGCCGAGAAGAACGGCGGTCCCAGGGACGGACGGCGGACGGTGGCCTCCGTCCTCCGCGCCTCTCTCGGCGCTCTCGCGATCCTCGCCGGGCTGGCAGACGTACGGGTGGATGCGCGGCCCGCACGTGGAGGTCGCCTGGCAGGCTCCCGCCGACGCCGGCCCGGCCGATGCGCGGGTACTCGGCGTGTGGGACCTCGGCGGAGGCGTCACCCGGATCCGCGCCGACGGCCTCACCGCCTACGGCACCCGGGACGGCGGCGAGCGCCGGCGCACACCCGCCCCGGCCCGGGAGTCCGTCTGCGCGCTGAGCGCCCGCACCGAACAAGGGATGGGCCTGGTCGCGTACGGCCGGCACGGGAAGCCCTGTGCGGTGCTCGCCGCCGTACGGACGGACGACGGCCGGACCGTGCGGCGACAGCCGGTCGGAGGCGCCGGCGTCATGCTGCCGGGGCTCGCCCTCGGCGGAGGCACCGTGGTCGCCGCGGAGGACCGGGTCGTACGGGCCCGCTCCACCGAGGCGGGCAGCGAACAGTGAAGCGGCCGCTGGCCGACAACTGCCGGATCGTCGCCCCAGGCACCGACGCCGCACCGGCCATGGCCCTCTGCTGAACGCCGAGAGGCCCACCCCGGGTGTGGGGTGGGCCTCGCAGGTGAGTGTGGATCAGACCGTGCGGAACGCCAGGACCACGTTGTGGCCGCCGAAGCCGAACGAGTTGTTGATCGCGGCGATCGTGCCCTGCGGCAGCTCGCGGGGCTCGTCGCGGACGATGTCCGCGTCGACCGCCGGGTCCAGCTCGTCGACGTTGATCGTCGGCGGGGCCAGACGGTTGTGGAGCGCCAGGACCGTCGCGACGGTCTCGATGCCGCCCGCGCCACCCAGGAGGTGACCCGTCATCGACTTCGTCGCCGAGATCGCGACGTGGTCCAGGTCGTCGCCCAGCACCTTGCGCAGCGCCTTGATCTCCGCGACGTCACCCTGCGGCGTCGACGTCGCGTGCGCGTTGAGGTGGACGACCTCGGAGGGCTTGAGGTCCGTCGAGTCCAGCAGGTTCTGCATCGCCGCGGCGATGCCCCGGCCGGTCGGCTCGGGCTGCGCGATGTGGTGGCTGTCGGCCGACAGACCCTGGCCCAGCACCTCGCAGTAGACGCGGGCGCCACGGGCCTTCGCGTGCTCCTCGGACTCGAGGATCACCACGCCCGCGCCCTCGCCGAGCACGAAGCCGTCACGGCCCGTGTCGTACGGACGCGAGGCCTTCGTCGGCTCGTCGTTGTTCTTGGACATCGCCATCATGTTGGCGAAGGCCGCGATCGGCAGCGGGTGGATCGCCGCCTCCGTGCCGCCGGCCACGACCACGTCGGCCCGGCCGGTACGGATCATCTCGACGGCGTAGCCGATCGCCTCGGCACCCGACGCACACGCGGAGACCGGGGTGTGGACGCCCGCCCGGGCGTTCACCTCCAGGCCGACGTTGGCGGAGGGGCTGTTCGGCATGAGCATGGGCACGGTGTGCGGGGAGACACGGCGAACGCCCTTGTCCTTCAGCACGTCGTACTGGTCGAGCAGAGTCGTGACACCGCCGATGCCGGAGGCGATGACGGAACCGAGCCGCTCGGGCGCGATGCTCTCGTCCTCACCTGCCGGGGCGGTGTAGCCCGCGTCGGCCCACGCCTCGCGGGCCGCGATCAGCGCGAACTGCGCCGAGCGGTCCAGCTTGCGGGCGAGCGGGCGGGGCAGAACGTCGCCCGGGTCGACAGCGGCGAGCGCCGCGATCTGGACGGGCAGTTCGGCGAATCGTTCGCCCTCGAGGGGCTTGACGCCGGAGCGTCCCGCGATCAGACCTTCCCAGGTCGATGCGGAGTCGCCACCCAGCGGTGTGGTTGCGCCGATACCGGTGACGACCACGGTGCGATTGGTCGAGCTCACAGGAATTCTTTCTCCACGTGTGTGATGGTCGAAAAACGGCGCCACCGCCGGGTGGCTGACCGAGTCAGCAGGGGCCGAATCAGCCCTGGTGCTTCAGGATGTAGGCGGTCGCGTCGCCGACCGTCTTGAGGTTCTTGACGTCCTCGTCCGGGATCTTGACGTCGAAGCGCTCTTCGGCGGCGACAACGACCTCGACCATGGACAGCGAGTCGACGTCGAGGTCGTCCGTGAAGGACTTCTCGAGCGCGACGTCCTCGGTCGGGATGCCGGCGATCTCGTTCACGATCTCGGCGAGACCTTCGACGATCTCTTCCTGGGTGGCGGCCATGGTGGCGCTCCTTCTGTGATTGCTTAGGTAAGGGGCTTCCGGAGGACCCGGAGTGCCTAGGGGAGGGTAACGACCGTCGCGGCGTAGACGAGACCCGCCCCGAAGCCGATGACGAGCGCGGTGTCGCCGCTCTTCGCCTTCCCGGTCGCCAGGAGCCGCTCCATCGCGAGCGGAATCGAGGCGGCCGAGGTGTTGCCGGTGGTCTCGACGTCACGGGCGACCGTCACGTGCTCCGGCAGCTTCAGAGTCTTCACCATCGAGTCGATGATCCGCATGTTCGCCTGGTGCGGGATGAAGACGTCCAGGTCGTCCGCCGTGATTCCGGCGGCGTCCAGCGCCTGCTGGGCGACCTTCGCCATCTCGAAGACGGCCCAGCGGAAGACCGCCTGACCCTCCTGCGTGATGGCGGGGAACTTGATCTCGCCCTGCTGGTTGAGGGGGAGCTTCGAGACGTCGCCCACCTGGAACTCGTTCCACGGGACGGTCTGCTTGATCGTCTCGGACTTGTCGCCCTCCGAACCCCAGACCGAGGGGCCGATGTGCGGCTCGTCGGAGGGACCGACGACGACAGCGCCGGCGCCGTCGCCGAACAGGAAGGCCGTCGCGCGGTCCTCCAGGTCCGTCAGGTCGCTCAGCCGCTCCACGCCGATCACGAGGACGTACTCGGCCGAACCCTCGACGATCATGCCCTTGGCGAGGGTCAGGCCGTAGCCGAAGCCCGCGCAGCCGGCGGAGATGTCGAACGCGGCAGGCTTGCCGGCGCCGATCTTGTCGGCGATCTCGGTGGCGACGGCCGGGGTCTGCTTGAAGTGCGAGACCGTGGAGACGATCACGGCGCCGATCTGCTCCGGGTCGATCCCGGCGTCGGCGATGGCCTTGCCGGAGGCCTCGACCGACATCGCGGCCACGGTCTCCTCGGCGGACGCCCAGTGGCGGGTGGCGATGCCGGAGCGCGAGCGGATCCACTCGTCGGACGAGTCGATCTTCTCGAGGATCACCTCGTTCGGCACGACCCGGGTGGGGCGGTAGCCGCCGACACCCATGATCCGTGCGTACGGGGCGCCCTTGCTGGGCTTGATCTTCGACATGCTCTACGGCTCCTTACTCAGGCTGCAGTGTGCTCGGCGACGAGCGTGCGGGCCGCGTCGAGGTCGTCGGGGGTCTTCAGGGCGACGGTGGGGACGCCCGGCAGGGCGCGCTTGGCGAGACCGGTCAGGGTGCCGCCGGGGCACACCTCGATCAGCGCGGTGGCGCCCAGCTCCTTGAAGGTCTCCATGCACAGGTCCCAGCGGACCGGGTTGGCCACCTGGCCGACCAGGCGCGCGATGACCTCCGCGCCCTCCGTGACGACCCGGCCGTCCTTGTTGGAGACGTAGCGCACCGTCGGGGCGCCCACGGTCAGCTCCTTCGCGGCGGCCTCCAGCTTCGCCACCGCGGGCGCCATGTGGTGCGTGTGGAACGCGCCGGCGACCTTCAGCGGGACGACCCGGCGGACACCCTCGGGCTTGTCCGCCTCCAGGGCGGCCAGCTGCTCCAGGGTGCCGGCGGCCACGATCTGGCCGGCGCCGTTGACGTTCGCCGGGGTCAGGCCGAGCTTCTCCAGGTGCGCGACGCTCGCCTCGGGGTCGCCGCCGAGCAGCGCGGACATGCCGGTCTCGGTGATCGCGGCGGCCTCGGCCATCGCCAGACCACGCGTCCGTACGAGACGCAGGGCGGCGGTGTCGTCGAGGACGCCGGCGAACGCGGCGGCGGTGATCTCGCCGACGCTGTGACCGGCGACGGCGCCGGGGGAGAGGTCGCCGAGCGCGGCGGCGGACAGCAGTCCGGCGGCCACGAGCAGCGGCTGGGCGACGGCGGTGTCACGGATCTCGTCCGCGTCCGCCTTCGTGCCGTAGTGGGCGAGGTCGAGCCCGATGGCGTCGGACCAGGCCGCGAGGCGGTCGGCGGCACCGGGGAGTTCGAGCCAGGGGGTCAGGAAGCCGGGCGTCTGGGCGCCTTGGCCGGGAGCGACGAGTACGAGCACCCTCACACTCTCTCTTGGGGACGGCTCTGAGCGCCCGTGGGGACTAGGACGAAGAACCGTCAGGGGAATTGTTGGTGTTCGACAAAAGTCTAGGACTGCGAATCTCCGTCGGCCAAGCGCCCCAGGATCAGGGCGATCCGCAGCGTGAACGCGGAGCGGACATCGGAGGGTGACCATCCGGTGACGTCTGTCACACGTCGAAGCCGGTAGCGCACGGTGTTGGGGTGGACGAAGAGCATCCGTGCGGCGCCCTCCAGGCTGCTCGCCTGCTCCAGATAGACACTCAGTGTTTCCAGGAGCGCCGAGCCCGCTTCCTCCAGCGGTCTGTAGATCTCCTCCACCAGTTGCTCGCGGGCCGAGGGGTCGGAGGCGATGGCGCGCTCCGGGAGAAGATCGTCCGCCAGAACCGGGCGGGGGGCGTCCTGCCACGCCGAGCACGCCTTGAGTCCGGCCGCGGCGGCCTGCGCGGAGCGGGTCGCGGCGAGCAGGTCGGGCACGACGGGGCCGGCGACGACCGGCCCGGCGGCGTACGGGCCGATCAGGGCCTTCGCCACGGCCAGCGGGTTGTCGTTGCCGCCGGCGATGACGACGAGCCGGTCGCCGAGGACACCGGTGAGGACCTGCAGCTTGGCGTGGCGGGCGGCGCGGCGGATCGCCTCGACGGTCAGCTCGCTGTCGCCGTCGGGGGCGGTGCCGAGGACGACGCAGACGTGCTCGGGGGAGTTCCAGCCGAGGGCGGCGGCCCGGGAGACGGCGCCCTCGTCGGCCTCGCCGGAGAGGACCGCGTTGACGACCAAGGACTCCAGGCGGGCGTCCCAGGCGCCGCGGGCCTCGGCGGCCTGGGCGTAGACCTGGGCGGTCGCGAAGGCGATCTCGCGGGCGTAGACGAGGAGCGCCTCGCGGAGGATCGACTCGTCGCCGGGGGCGGCGACCTCATCGATCGCGGTCTCCATGACCTCGATGGTGGTGCGGACCATCTCGACGGTCTGGCGCAGCGTGATCGCGCGGGTCAGCTCGCGGGGCGCGGTGCCGAAGACGTCGGTGGAGATGGCCTGCGGGGTCTCCGGGTGCCGGAACCACTCGGTGAACGCGGCGATACCGGCCTGGGCGACCAGACCGATCCACGACCGGTTCTCGGGCGGCATCGCCCGGTACCACGGCAGCGTCTCGTCCATGCGCGCGATGGCGTTGGCGGCGAGCCGCCCGGAGGACTGTTCGAGGCGCTTCAGGGTCGCGGAGTGAGGATGGGAGGCGTTCGTCGGTTCAGACACGGACTAAGGGTGCCTCATCGAGCCAGGGGCATGCGGCTCCGGGTGCGACGATCCGTCCCACCGGGTCCCGCCGGTCCTCTCGTGGGCACCACCCGACCACCGGCCCGCACGGGTCGCGCAGCATGCCCGGGCGCGGGGCCGGGAACGGTACCGGGGGTCGTGGGCCGTGCACGGGTGCGGGGCCGGGAACGGTACCGGGGGTCGTGGGCCGTGCACGGGTGCGGGGCCGGGAACGGTACCGGGGGTCGTGGGCCGTGCCCACGGCCGGGGGCCGGGGATACCGTGACCCTGTGATTCGTATTCAGCGCGCCGCCGACCGCTACCCCGGTGGTGACCCCGCGGCCGGGATCGAGAGCCGCCACGCTCTCTCCTTCGGCGCGCACTACGACCCCGACAACCTCCGCTTCGGCGCGATCCTCGCCTGCAACGAGGAGCGGCTCGCTCCCGGCGCCGGGTTCGACGAGCACCCGCACAGTCACACCGAGATCGTCACCTGGGTCGTGGAGGGCGAGCTGACCCACCGTGACTCGGCCGGTCACACGACCGTCGTCCGCCCCGGGGACGTCCAGCGGCTCAGCTCGGCGGCGGGCGTGCGGCACGAGGAGCGCAACGACGGGGACGTGCCGCTGGTCTTCGTCCAGATGTGGCTCGCACCGCTGGAGCCGGGCGGTGACCCCTCGTACGAGATCGTGCGGGGCATCGCCGACTCCACCCCGTACGCGCTCCCGGAGGCGGCCTCGATGCTCCATGTCCGCCGCCTGGAGTCCGGCGAACGCACCGCCGTCCCGGACGCGGACTTCGTCTACGCCCACGTGGCGCGCGGCACGGTCCGCCTGGCAGGCGAGGAACTGTCCCCCGGCGACGCGGCCCGCATCACCGCCGCCCGCGACCTGGCGATCATGGCCACGTCGGACGCGGAACTCCTCCTCTGGGAGATGCCCGGCCCCTGAGCCGCCCCGGGGCCGGCCACGGCCCGGCAGGGCGGGCGTGCTCCCCCTGCGACATCGGCGCGGCCGCCCCGGCGGGGCTCGCGTGCCTTCACGCCGCCGGGCTCGCGTATCCCCACGCCCCGGGCGCGTGCCCTCACGCCGCCGGGCTCGCGTACCCTCACGCCCCCGGGCGCGTGCCCTCACGCCGCCGGGCTCGCGTACCCCCACGCCCCCGGGCGTGTACCCCCACGCCGCCGGGCTCGCGTACCCCCGCGCGGCCAGGGCGCGGTCCTCACGCCGCCTGGCGCGTAACTCCAGCCTGCCGGGCATGAACCTCCACGTCGCCGGGGGCTTGGACACTCACGCCCCCGGGCACGTACCCCCACGCCCCCGCGCGGCCGCCCCGGCGGGCGGCCGGGCCCGCGCACCGCAGTCACCGCCCCCGCTCCCCGTCGGAAGTCACCGCCCCCGCTCCCCGTCGCGTCAGCGGCCCACCGCGCTCTTCGCGCGCCATGCCTCCCAGCTCACGTTCCACGCCCCGTAGCCGTTCCCCTCCGCCACCGTGCCCTTCGTGTCCGCGCCGCGGATCTCGAAGGGGTCGCCCGGGCGGACCTGGGCGTAGAACCAGGCCGCGTCGGCGTCGCTCATGCCGATGCAGCCGGAGCTGCGGTTCGCGCGGCCGAAGTACTTCGCGTTCCACGGCGCCGCGTGGGCGTACATGCCCGACCACGTCAGCCGCATCGAGTGGTCGACCATCTTGTCGTAGGCGTCGCCGAGCCCGACCGTCTCCGAGTTCATGTTGATCGTGCCCTCCTTCGCCATCAGCACCGCCGTCCCCCGCCACGACCGCTTGTCGCCTCCGGGCGTCCCGCCCGACACGGGAATCGTGCGCACCTCTCGCCCGTCCCTCTCCAGCACCAGCTTCTTCCGGTCGAGGTCGACTTTCACCACCTGCGCCCCACCCCCGACCGTGAAGCCCGTGCGGTAGTCCCGCACGAACCAACCCCCGCCCGAGTCCGTCCCGTTGAGCGTCGCGTCCAGCGTGACCTTCGTACCCGGCTTCCAGTACTCCCGCGGCCGCCAGTCCACCCGGTCCTTGCCCGACCAGTCCTTCAGCCAGCCCCAGGATCCGACCGTCCCGTTCGACGTCGTCACCTTGAGCTGCTTCTCCACGTCCGCCTTGTTGGTCACCGGCCGGTCGAAGACGATCGAGAGCGGATGGCCGACCCCGACCGTGCTGTTCTTCCCGGGCGCCAGCGTCACCTTGTTGACCTGCGCGGCCTTCGCCGTCGAGAACGTCGACCGGGTCGTCGTCTGCTTGCCCCCGGCCGTACGGGCCGTCGCCTCCACGCGGTACGACGTGCCCGGCGCCGCCTTGCGGTCCGAGACCCACGACGCCCCGCCCGTCGCGGTACGGCCCGCGAGCACGCCGCCGTCCGTGTCCACGACCTTCACCGTCGTCAAGGTGCCGCCGGTGGCCGTCACGGTCACCGTCCGCCCGGCCGCCGGGGTCACCACGGTCACCTTTGCCGGCACGTCCGGGGCATCCGGGGCCTTCGTACCGTCCGTCGCGCGAGGCGCGCCCGCCGCCCCCGACGAACAGGCGGCAAGCGAGCCGCAGAGGGCAAGGGCCGCCAGTGCCGGGCGTATTCGGGTGCGGGCACGGGTGCGTACGGACATCACGGAAGCCTCCGGAAAAGATGTGGGATGCCCGGACTGTAGGCCGCCGAAAGCACGCCGAACGCTTTGTGACAAGGGCTGGAGAGAAACGGTCATCGTCCGGTCACACGCGACGCGCGGCACGGTCAAGGACCGCTGTGAGGCTCCTGTGCGCCCCACGACCGAGGGGCGGAACAAGGAGGCTCACGTTGTGTCAGCCCTGCTCGTGACGGCCGCACTCCCGCGGACCACCCGGCTGGAGCCCGTCACCCCCCACGCGTACCGGACCTTCCTCGCGACGGCGGGCGCGGGGCACGGCCCCAGCTTCCTCCAACTGCCGTCCTGGGCGGACGTCAAGGACGGCTGGCGTCCGCAGTTCCTCGGCTGGGGGCCGGGAGACGGCACGCTCACCGGTGTCGCCCTCGTCCTGCTGCGCCCGTTCCCCGGCACCCGCAAGTACTTCGCCTACCTCCCCGAAGGGCCCGTCGCCGACTGGTCCGACCCCGACATGGACGGCTGGCTCACCCCGCTGCTCCAGCACCTCAGGGCCGCCGGCGCCTTCGCCGTACGCATCGGGCCCTCGCCCGCCTTCCGCCGCTGGAACGCCCGCACCCTCAAGGCGCACACCGGGCCGGGCCGCCGTCTCGCCGACGTCCTCGCCGACGACGTCGACCCCCTCGGCACCGCCGTCGCCGAACGGCTCCGCTCCCGCGGCTGGCGCCGCTGCGGCGGCGACTCAACCAGCGACTCCGACGGCGCCGACGCCCAGCCCCGGCACGTCTACCGGGTCCCGCTCGCCGACCGCACCACGGACGACCTCTGGAACGGCCTCAACCAGGAGTGGCGGCGCAACGTCCGCAAGGCCCGCAGGTCCGGCGTCGAGATCGTCGTCGGCTCGGCCGCCGACCTGCCCGAGTTCTACCGGCTCCTGGGGATCACCGAACAGCGCGACGGCTTCCGGCTCGGCCGCTCCCTCGCCTATTACGAGCGGCAGTACGCGGTCCTCAACGCCGAGGAGCCCGGCCGGATGAGGCTCTACCTCGCGCGCCACGAGGGCGAGACCCTCGCCGCCCACACGATGATCACGGTGGGGCGGCGGGTCTGGTACCAGACCGGCGCCTCCGCCGACCACCGCCGCGAGGTGCGCCCCTCCAACGCCCTGCAGTGGCGCATGATGCTCGACGCCCACGCCGCCGGGGCCGACGTCTACGACATGCGCGGGATACCCTCCACTCTTGATCCGGACGACCGCGCCCACGGTCTGCTGCGCTGGAAGCTCGGCACGGGCGGGCAGGCCGTCGAGACGCTGGGGGAGTGGGAGACACCGTTGGGCGGCACGACGAACCACGCGCTGTACCGGGCGTTCCAGGCGTATCTGGCCCGCCGATGACGGCGACGCTCACGGAGTCGAAGCCGCGCACACCCTCGATGCTGCGCAGCGGCGCGCTGATGGCCGCCGGATCGCTGGTCTCGCGCGCCACCGGCTTCGTCCGCTCGGCGATCGTCGCCGCGGCCCTCGGCATCGGAGGGATCGCCGACGGGTACGCGGTCGGCAACTCGATCCCCACCATCGTCTACATGCTGCTCCTGGGCGGAGCCCTCAACGCCGTCTTCGTGCCCGAGCTGGTCAAGGCGGCCAAGGAACACGAGGACGGGGGCGTCGCCTACACCGACCGTCTCCTGACGGTCTGCGTCCTCGCGCTGCTCGCGCTGACGGTGGGCGCGGTGCTCGCCGCGCCCGCCATCATCGACGCGTACACCGACTACACCGGCGCCCAGGAGTCGATGACGGTCGCCTTCGCCCGGTACTGCCTGCCGCAGATCTTCTTCCTGGGGCTCTTCACCCTGCTCGGGCAGGTGCTGAACGCGCGGGGCAGGTTCGGCGCGATGATGTGGACTCCGGTCCTCAACAACGTCGTCGTCACCGCCGTCTTCGTGCTGTACCTGGTGACGGCCGACGGCAGGGCGCTGACCGGCCGGGAGACGGCGCTGCTCGGCTGGGGCACGACGGCCGGCATCGCGGTCCAGGCCCTCGCGCTCCTCCCCTCCCTGCGGGCGGCCGGCTTCCGCTGGCGCCCGCGCTTCGACTGGCGGGGCAGCGGACTCACGACACCGCTGCGGTCGGCCGGGTGGCTGGTGCTGCTCGTCCTCACCAACCAGGCCGCGTACTGGGTGACGACGAAGCTGGCGACGGCCGCGGGGACGCGGGCGGAGGAGCTGGGGGCGGGCGGGGGCTTCGGCTTCGCCGCGTACAACAACGCGTATCTGCTGTGGGCCGTGCCGCACGGCATCGTCACCGTCTCCCTGATGACCGCCCTGCTGCCCCGGATGAGCGGGGCGGCGGCGGACGGCGACCTGGCGGGGGTGCGGAAGGACGTCTCGTACGCGCTCCGGAGCAGCGCGGCGGCCGTCGTACCGGCGGCATGCGCGCTGTTCGCGCTCGCGGTGCCGGTGATGAGCGTCGTCTTCGAGCACGGCGTCACCGGCGCCGACGACGTCCGGGCGATGGCCTGGATCCTGATGGCCTTCGCCCCGGGCCTGATCGCCTTCTCGGGCCAGTACGTCTGCACCCGCGCCTTGTACGCCCTGCGCGACACGCGCACGCCGTTCCTGCTGAACCTGGTGATCACCGGCCTCAACGCGGGCCTGTCCCTGACCGCGTACACCCTCCTCCCGCCGACGTGGGCGGTGGCGGGCGTGGCGGCCGCGTACTCCCTGGCGCTGTGGGTGGGCTGGGCACTGACGGCGTACGTGCTGCGCCGACGACTGGCCGGGACCGAGACGGGCCGGGAGCGGGCCGGGTCCGCGTTCGCGCGGCTGCTGGTGGCGGCCGTACCAGCGGCCGCTCTCGGACTGCTCGTCGCCCACGCGACCGCCCCCGCGGGCGCACCCGCGGCGGGCGCCGCCGGCGGCCTCACCATCCTCGCGGTCTTCGCCCTGCTGGCCCGCCCGCTCAAGCTCACGGAGGTACAGGCCCTCCTGGCGGGCGCGAGCCACCGCCTGCTCGCCCTCGCCCGACGCCGCTGACGCACCTCCCCGCGCTCCCCCCTGTCCGGTGGGCGAGCCCTCCGACCCACCTTGGGATACTGCTCGAATGCCTCGCGTGCTCCTCATAGAAGACGACCCCTCCGTCCGCGAAGGGGTCGAACTCGGGCTCCGGCGCCGTGGGCACGAGGTGCGGACCGCCGCGACCGGGGAGGCCGGGCTCGCCCTGCTCGGGGAGTTCCGGCCCGATCTGCTGCTGCTCGACCTGATGCTGCCCGGCATGAACGGCGTCCAGGTCTGCCGCCAGGTCCGCGAGACCAGCCAGCTGCCGATCATCATGCTCACCGCCCGCGGCGACGACTTCGACGTCGTCGTCGGCCTGGAGGCCGGAGCCGACGACTACATCGTCAAGCCCGCCCGTACCGAGGTCATCGAAGCCCGCATCCGGGCCGTGCTCCGGCGGATCGAGGAGCCCGGCGCCGGGCGGCCCTCCGTCGAGTTCCACGGCGAGCTCGCCATCGACCGGGTCGGCCTCACCGTCGCCAAGTCCGGCGAGCGCCTCGCCCTCGCCCCCTCCGAACTCAAGCTCCTGCTCCATCTGACCGCCGCCCCCGAGCAGGTCTTCAGCCGTCAGCAGCTCCTCGAACACGTCTGGGAGCACAGCTACCACGGCGACGCCCGCCTCGTGGACGCCTGCGTCCGCCGCCTGCGCAACAAGATCGAGGACACCCCCGGCGCCCCCCGCTACATACAGACCCTGCGCGGCTTCGGCTACCGCTTCGGGCCGCTGTGAGCCGCCGCCGCGCCCTGCGACGCCGCATGAGGCCCTTCGGGCTCCGCACCCGGCTCGTCCTCGCCTTCCTCCTCGTCGCCGCCGTCGGCTGCGGCACCACCGCCGCCCTCACCTACCGCGCCGCCCGCAACGCCATCCTGGAACAGGCCCAGAACACCGCCGTCTCCGCCTTCCGCGAGCAGGTGGACAGCGTCAGCGTCGACCTGCCGCTCAAGGCGGAGTCCCTGCGCGGCGACCTCCTCCGGATCGCCCGGCAGGGCAAGCCCCGCCCCTGGCGCGTCTACGCCGAGTACGGGAACGTCAGCGTCTCCTCCGGCGACCGCCCCAGATCCACCGTCATCACGCCCGAACTCCGCGCCCGCGCCAAGGACTCCGCCCACGGGAGCTTCCAGCGGGTGGTCAAGAACGGCAAGCCCTACCTCGCCATCGCCGTCCCCACCGTCTTCAGGGCGCACACCCCGGCCACCGCCGTCCACCGCACCGGAGTCGTGCTCTACGCCGTCATGGAACTCGACGAGGAGGAGGCCAACGTCGAGGCGATGGTCCTCGCCGCCCGCGACGGAGCCCTGCCCGCCCTGGCCATCGCCCTGATCCCGGCCCTGCTCGCCGCCCGCAGCGTGCTCCGGCCGGTACGGGAACTGCGGCGCGCCGCCGACTCCATGGGGCGCGGCCGGCTCGACACCCGTATCCATGCCAAGGGCAGCGACGAACTCGCCGACCTCGCCCACGCCTTCAACGAATCCGCCGCCGCGCTCGAACGTTCCGTCGTCGAGCTCCGGAACGCCGAGGCCCGCGCGCGCCGCTTCGCCTCCGACGTCTCCCACGAGCTGCGGACGCCGCTCGCCGGGATGCTCGCCGTCACCGAGGTCCTCGACGAGGACGCCGACGGCCTCGACACCGACACGGCAAGGGCGGTACGGCTCATCAGCGCCGAGACCGGCAAGCTCGCCGTGCTCGTGGAGGACCTCATGGAGATCTCCCGCTTCGACGCGCGCGCCGCCGAACTCCACGTGGACGAGGTGGACGCGGCCGACAGCATCCGCAAGACCCTCCAGCACCGCCACTGGACCGACCCCGCCCTCGTCCGCGCCGAACTGCCCGTCGGTGTACGCGCCCGGCTCGACCCGCGCCGCTTCGACCTCGTCGTGGCCAACCTCGTCGGCAACGCGCTGAAGCACGGCGCACCGCCGGTGACCGTGCGGATGTGGGCCGAAGCCGACTGGCTGGTTACCGAGGTCGCCGACCAGGGGCCGGGCATCGCCGAAGCGGCCCTGCCGCACGTGTTCGACCGCTTCTTCAAGGCGGACCCGGCCCGTGCCCGCTCCGCCGGAAGCGGACTCGGCCTCGCCATCACCCTGGAGAACATCCGGCTGCACGGCGGCACCGTCACGGCCGCGAACCAGCCCGACGGCGGAGCCGTCTTCACGGTGAGGATCCCGCGATGAGGCGCGCGATCCGAATCGGCGCGCTCGTCGCGGGCGGGCTCGCGCTCGCGGGCTGCGGCATACGGCAGAGCGACGTCGTGGAGGTCGGCGGACCGGCGACCGTCGCGGTCGCCCCGGGCGAAGGCGGCCGGATGCTGCTCTTCTACGTCGACACCGACGGCAGGCTGATGCCGGTCGCCCGCGAGATCGGCGGACCGATCGACGGCTGGGAGGAATACCGGATGCCGTTCGGCAAGCCGCCGCCCACCTACCCGCTCGGCAGCGGGATCGTCGGCTCCAGGGCGCTCGCCGCGCTGCTGGAAGGCCCGAACAAGGAGGAGAAGGCGGCCGGCCTCGCCACCCGGCTGCCGGGGCCGGGCGGGTGGACGGACAAGGAGATTCCGCAGATCCTGCCGGAGCCCGACACGACCGACGTGAACGGCGAGCGCACGCTACGGATCCGGCTCCCCTTCAGTGTCGGCGAACTGGACGGTGCCGCGATCCGCCAGCTGGTGTGCACGGTCGCCTACAACGAGGAGACCGACGGCCTGGCGTCCGTCGTCCTGACGGGACCGGGCGGCGCACTCCCCGCCGAGCGCTGCGACGACGTCCGGGTCGGCTCCGCCGTGAGGGACGCGTCCGACGGCCCGGACGACACGGAAAGCGCCACGCACGGTACGGGTCGGACGGGCACGGGCGGCACTGGCCCCTCGGGCGCCACGACGCCCTCCACGACGGCGCCCCCGCCGCGGCATACGCCTACGCCCTGAGCTCCGCGCCGCTACGCCTTGGTTCCGCCCCGACCCACGCCCCGACCTGCGCTCCGCTACGCCCTGAGCTCCGCGAGCACCGCGTCCGTGAACGGCGGCCATGCGTCGACCGCCCACGGCCCGAAGGCCCGGTCCGTCAGCGCCACGCACGCGGCGCGCGCGTCCGGGTCGATCCACAGGAACGTGCCCGACTGCCCGAAGTGCCCGAACGTACGCGGCGAGGACGAAGCCCCCGTCCAGTGCGGCGACTTGGAGTCCCGGATCTCGAAGCCGAGTCCCCAGTCGTTCGGCCGCTGGTGGCCGTAGCCGGGCAGGATGCCGGTCAGACCGGGGTACGTCACCGTCATCGCGTCGAGGACCGTACGTGCGTCGAGCAGCCGGGGCGCCTGCACCTCCGCCGCGAACCGCACCAGGTCGTCGACCGTCGAGACGCCGTCCTTGGCGGGCGAGCCCTCCAGCGACGTCGAGGTCATCCCCAGCGGCTCCAGGACGGCCTGGTGCAGATACTCGGCGAACGGGATGTCCGTCGCCTTGGCGACATGGTCGCCGAGCGCTTCGAACCCGGTGTTGGAGTAGATCCGGCGGGTGCCCGGCGCGGCCATGATCCGCTGCTCGTCGAAGGCCAGACCCGAGGTGTGGGCCAGCAGATGGCGGACGGTCGCGCCCTCGGGCCCGGCGGGCTCGTCGAGGTCGATCGCCCCCTCCTCGTACGCGACGAGGACGGCGTAGGCCGCCAGCGGCTTGGTGACGGAGGCGAGGGGGAACCGCTGTCCGGTGGGGCCGTGGGACCCGGCCAGGGTGCCGTCCGCGCGCACGACGGCGGCTGCCGCGGTGGGGACGGGCCAGTTCTCGATCATCGCCAGGCTCTGCAGGAACATGTGACCGAGCCTACTTGCTTCGAGTGCACTCTAGGGTTCTAGCGTGGAGGCCATGAGCGTGATCGAGAGCAGCGCCCGCTACACCATCAGCGAGGTGGCCGCCCTGACCGGGCTGTCGGCTCACACCCTGCGCTGGTACGAGCGGATCGGGCTGATGCCGCACGTCGACCGTTCGCACACCGGCCAGCGCCGCTTCTCCCAGCGCGACCTGGACTGGCTGGCGTTCGTCGGCAAGCTCCGGCTGACCGGGATGCCGGTCGCGGGGATGGTGCGGTACGCGGAACTGGTGCGGGAGGGCGATCACACCCGGGACGAACGGCGCGAGCTCCTGGAGAGCACCCGCCGGGACGTCCTCGCCCGGATCACCGAGCTCCAGGACGCGCTCGCCGTGCTCGACATCAAGATCGGGCACTACGGAACCATCTGCGGACCCACAAGCGGAGGCACGACCTCATGACCACCAGGATCGACACCGTACGGCTCGGCGGCCAGGACGGACCCGAGATCGGCGTCCAGGGCTTCGGGGCCATGGGCATCAGCGAGTTCTACGGCGACACCGACGAGGCCGCCGCCCGCGACACCCTCGACGCGGCCCTGGAGGCCGGCGTCACCCTGATCGACACCGCGGACGTCTACGGCAGCGGCGCCAACGAGGAGTTCCTGGCGCCGTTCGTCGCCGCGC
Source organism: Streptomyces sp. NPDC059567 (assembly GCF_042735655.1). Lineage (NCBI taxonomy): Bacteria > Bacillati > Actinomycetota > Actinomycetes > Kitasatosporales > Streptomycetaceae > Streptomyces > Streptomyces sp. NPDC059567. The sequence continues at coordinate 37,715 of NZ_JBHWBS010000045.1, forward strand.
ACCGCGACGAGATCACCCTCGCCACCAAGTTCGCCATCGAGCGGCGCGCCGACGACCCGCACCACCGGGGGATCCGCAACGACCGCGCGTACATCCGCCAGGCCGTGGAGGCGAGCCTGCGCCGCCTCGGCATCGAGACGATCGACCTCTACTACATGCACCGGCGCGACCCGGAGGTCCCCCTCGCGGAGTCGGTCGGCGCGATGGCGGAGCTCGTACAGGAGGGCAAGGTCAAGCAGCTCGGCCTGAGCGAGGTGACCGGCGCGGAGCTGCGCGAGGCGTACGCGGTGCACCCGATCGCCGCCCTCCAGTCGGAGTGGTCCCTCTTCTCCCGCGACGTGGAGCGCAGCGCGGTGGGCGCGGCGGCCGAGCTGGGCGTGACCTTCGTGCCGTACTCCCCGCTGGGCCGGGGCTTCCTGACGGGCGCCTTCGCGGACGCGTCGAAGGACCTGTCGGGCGGCGACTACCGTCAGTACCAGCCCCGCTTCACGGGCGAGAACGCGGCGAAGAACGCGGCGCTCCTGGAGCCGGTCCAGAAGATCGCGGCGGCGCACGGGGCGTCGGCGGCCCAGATCGCCCTGGCGTGGGTCCAGCAGCGAGCCTCGGTCCACGGCCTGACGGTCGTCCCGATCCCGGGCACCCGCAAGCGCACCCGCCTGGAGGAGAACGCGGCGGCGACCCGAATCACCCTGACCGAGCAGGAACTGGCGGAGCTGGAGCCGATCGCGGCCCAGGTTGCGGGGGACCGCTACCCGGACATGAGGTCCACGTCGGCGGCGCGGGAGTAGCCGGAGGGGTCCCCGTCCGGGGCGTCCGGGTGTCCCCCTCGCGGGGGCACCCCCCTCACGCCAGTCCCAGGGCGAAGACCGCGAAGCCCGCCGCGAGGAGGCCCGCCGCGGTGCGTCGGGTGCGGCCCGTACCCGTCCACGGGGACTCGAAGCCGCGGGCGTACCGGCCGATCAGGACCAACAGGCCCGCGAACAGCGGCATCCAGGCCAGCCGGGCGAGGATCCAGCCCACCGAGTCGGGCGCGCCGACCAGGCCCGGGACCTCGCCGACGTAGGCGGCCGGGATCGCGGCGGCGAGCATCGCCGTCTGGTGCCAGCACAGGATGGTCATCGCGGACAGGTTGACGACGACGACCGGCGCCCACAGCGCGGGCCGCTTCAGCAGCTTGCCGAGCCGGTCGCGGAGCAGGATCGCCGCGCCGCTCTGCGCGGCGGCCAGGGCGAGGACGAGCAGCGACGGCGGGTGGGAGTTGGTGCGGGCCTCGCCGGGGACGCCGACCATCGACGCGGGGTAGCCGAAGGCGAGCAGCAGGGCGGCGAAGAGCGCCGCGCCGCCGAGCAGCAGCCCCCAGGCGTGCCGCCGGGTGACCCGGCCCTCGCCCCAGGAGACACCGAGCTGGTAGGCGAAGAGCCAGCCGGGCAGGATGTTGAGCAGGCTCAGCCAGGACGGCACGGCGTCGGCGTACGGCCCGTAGCGCAGGAAGTCGACGACGGCGACCGAGGCGAGCAGCGGGGCCGCCGCCCACACGCCCGCCCGGCGGGCGGCACGCACGCACAGCGGGGTCAGGGCCGTGACGACCGTGTACACCCCGACGAACCAGAGCGGCTGGATCACGAGCGTGGAAGCCGTCCGCAGCGTGTCGCCCGGCACTCCGAACCCGTAGTGGAGGAGCGGCAGCAGCACCGCCCAGACGGCCGTGACCCCGAGGACGGGCCGGCCGAGCCGGGCCAGGCGCCCCTTGAGCCAGTCGCCGGTGGAGCCCTTCCGCTTCCGGTACGAGAGCACCGAGGCGTAGCCGCCGACGAGGAAGAAGATCCCCAGCATCTGCAGGATCCAGCTGACGGGGGCGAGTCCGCCGAAGGTGCCGAGCGGGCTGGCGTTGTGGATCGCCCCGTCGGAGGAGAGCGTGAACCCGCCGAGCAGCCAGTGCCCGGTGGGCACGGCGAGCAGAGCGAGGGCGCGCAGCCCGTCGATCGCCCGGTCGCGGTGGACGGGAGTGCGGGCCTCGATGCGTTCGACGAGCGCGTTCATCGGACATCCCCCTGGGCGATGGCGGCGAAGGTACGGAGGGACTGCGTGCCGGGCGCGAAGTAGCCGTTGTGGCCACGGGCGTCGTCGGCGGGGACGCGGCGGGCACCGAACGCGGGGTCGGCGGGGTCCTCGCCGTGCCCGAGGCCCACGAACGAGACGTTCGGGACCTTGTCGATCCAGTCGGACGGGTCCTTGGCGGCCCACACGCGGGCGGAGGTGCGCAGATCCCCGACGTTCGCGGCGCGCATCCCGGGGGAGCCGAAGACGACGAGGTCCTTGGCCTTGAGGTCCTGGGCGGCCAGGCCGCAGACGACGGAGCCGTAGCTGTGGCAGAAGACCGACGGGGCGGGGACTCCGGTCGCGGCCAGTCCGTCGGTCAGCCGGGTCAGCCGCTCCGCGCCGGCTTCGGCGAGGTCCCCGGTGGCGGCGTCGAGGCCGACGCCGACGGGGGTGGTGTAGCCGGCCCAGGAGATGACGGCGGTGCGGCCGTGCGTGGCGCGGCGCAGGGCCTCGGCCATGTCGGTGAGCGGCCGTACGTTCCCGGCGTCGATGTCCGAACCGGGCACGATCACGGCCACGCTCTCGGCCTGGGCCAGGTCGCCGTGGACGAGGACGATCTGGCCCCGGCCGCGCGGGTCGGAGGCGAGGACCTGCTGTCCGGCGTACTGGGCGCCGAGGGTACGGGCGTTCGCCTCGTACCGCAGTCGCAGCGGAGCGCCGTCGAGGTTGCCGACGACGGAGGGGTGCTCGCGGACGAGCCCCTGCTGCCGACCGGGCGTCAGGCCCTGGAAGAAGGCGGCGACTTGGGAGGGCGAAATCCGCTCCGGGTCGGGCAGTCCGTCCGCCCGCCAGGCCTCCGTGCCGACCGGGGCCCCGGTGACGGCCTGCTGCCCACTCGCGGAAGCCCAGCCGGCCGTCCCGGCGATCACCGTCGTGGCGAGCGCGGCGGCGACCAAGGTCCTCGTGTAGCGGCGCATGTGGGGGCCCTCCCTCTTCGTGTCTCTCGTCCGTGGCGAGAGGAAGGTAGGAAGAGGACGGGTGACGACACGTCACACCGGGGGGCCAACTCCCCGCTGATACCGGGGTAGGGGGTGGACGAGGGGCAGGCACCAGGCCAGGGGTGGGGATTTCCCCCGGTGGGGCGGGGGCGTCGGGGAGGGGCTGCCCCCAGCGGGTGCAGGGGAAGCACGGTGGATCCGGCCTGCCCCATGGGCGGCCTGCGCGGCGGCCCGCCCGCCCCCAGAACCGCCCCGCGAGCCTTCAGGGAGGGGCCCGCGGCGGCGAAGCCCGAAGGCAGAGCCGGCAGACCGACCACCCTCGTGCACAGCGCCCCGCCTCGCCGGAGGCGAGGGCGCCGGCGCGGCGCGAGCCGCCACTCCGAGCGTGGGGGCCCGCGGGCCTGCCCGGGCTTCCCGCCGGGTGGGGCCGGTCCCGACCCATGCGAGTCGGCAGTGCCCCCGGGGGCCCGGGGGCCTGCCCCCGGTTTCGGGAAGGGGCGGGGTGGGGGAGAGGTCCGCGCAGTGGACCCCGTCCGCGTCAGCGCCCCGCGTCCCCCGGCGTCACCAGCCCCGACTCGTACGCGAAGATCACCGCCTGCGCCCGGTCGCGCAGATCCAGCTTGGCCAGCACGCGCCCGATGTGCGTCTTGACCGTCTGTTCCGCCAGGACCAGCCGCCCCGCGATCTCCTGGTTCGAGAGCCCCCGCGCGATCAGCTCAAGGACCTCCGTCTCACGCGGCGTCAGACCGTTGAGACGCAGCGCCGCCCGGTCCGCCCGCGGCGCCGGCTTCGACGCGGCGAAGTCGGCGATCAGCCGGCGCGTCACCGACGGCGCGAGCAGCGCCTCGCCCGCCGCCACCACCCGTACCGCCGCGATCAGATCGGCCGGCGGCGCGTCCTTCAGGAGGAAGCCCGACGCGCCCGCGCGCAGCGCCTCGTACACGTAGTCGTCCACGTCGAAGGTGGTCAGCATCAGCACCTTCGGAAGGTGCGTGACCCCCACCGGCGGGTTCAGGATCTCCCGCGCCGCCGCCAGCCCGTCCATCTCCGGCATCCGTACGTCCATCAGCACCACGTCCGGGTGCGTCGACCGCGCCACCTCCACGCCCTGCTTCCCGTCCGGCGCCTCGCCCACCACGTCGATGTCGGCCTGCGCCGCGAGGAGTGCGGCGAACCCCGCCCGCACCATGGCCTGGTCGTCGACGATGTTCACGCGGATGGTCAAGACACGTCCTTCGAGGTCAGCGGGGTCTTCGAGGTCAGCGGGAGCCGGGCCGCGACCCGGAAGCCGCCGTCCGGCAGCGGCCCGGTGTCCAGCGTGCCGCCGGTCAACCGTACGCGCTCCCGCATCCCGATCAGCCCGTGTCCTGTCCCGTCCCCGCCCTCGAGGGGCGAATGGCGTCCGGCGACCGGGGCGTTGACGACCAGGACCGTCAACCAGCCGTCGTCCGAACGGATCGAGACCCGGGTCTCGGCGCCCGGCGCGTGCCGGACCACGTTCGCCAGCGCCTCCTGCACGATGCGGTACGCCGACAGATCCACCGCCTGCGGTACGTCGCCGAGGTCGGCCGCCAGCGACAACTCGGCCGGTACGCCCGCCCGTACCGTCGCCTCGATCAGCTGCTGCACCCGGTCGAGGCCGGGCTGCGGGGCCCGTTCGCCCTCCGTGCCCTCGCTGCGCAGCACCACGAGAAGCCGTCGCATCTCGGCGAGCGACTCCCGCGCGCTCGCGGCGATCGAGGTGAACTCCTCGCGCGCCGCCTCCGGAAGGTCGGGGATCCGGTACGGCGCCGAGTCCGCCTGGACCGTGATCACGGACATGTGGTGGGCGACGACGTCGTGCAACTCGCGCGCGATCCTGGCCCGCTCCTCGAGGAGGGTGCTGCGTGCCCGTTCGGCGGCGCTGCGGCGCTCGGCGTCCCCGCGTTCGCGGAGCGCCGCGGTGAGGAGCAGGATCCCTCCGCTCAGCACGAAGAGGAGGATGTGGATGCCGTCGGCGTTCTTCGGCGAGACCGCGGTGAGGACGAAACCGGCCGCCCCGGTCGCCAGCCACACGCCGAGCAGGGTCCGGCGCGGTTCGCGCAGCCCGAGGGCGAGCATCAGGGCGAGGTAGCCGACCACGATCATCGGCGTCCACGGCCAGCTGCGGCCGTCGACCCCGCCCGGGACCAGCATCACCAGCGCTCCGGCGACATCGGCGACGCCGATGATCCACCACGCCTGGAGCGGGCGGGTCACGGCGAGCAGCAGCGGCGCGGTCTGGGCGGTGGCGAGGGCACCGGCGAGAGCGCCGTTGACCTGGTAGTCGTTGAGGAGCACCGTGACGGTGACGGGGAGCAGCGAGGCGACGAAGGCGACCGCGATGGCGTAGGGGAGCATCCTCAGCCAGCGCGAACGCGCATCGGCGAGCAAGGGGGCGCTCGGCTCCGTCGGGGTCGCGAGGGCGGTACCGAAGGACCGCATCACTCCTCGGACGGGTGCGAGCATCCGGGCGACGTGGCGGTCGGCTCCGAGGGAGCGTGTCTTGTTCATGGCCCGCCCAGGTTAGGCAGCGGGACACCCGGGGGGCGTCATACCGAGGACTCGGTCGGGGGGTGATACCCGGGTATGACGGCAGGGGCAGGGGCAGGGGCAGGGGCAGGGGCAGGGGCGAGGGGCGGGGGCGGGGGCGACGGCTAGGGCGAGGGCGAGCGCGCGCTCCGGGGCGGTGCCTGCCGAGGCCACTCAGGGGCGAGCCCGCCGCCGCCCCGAGTGCCGCCCCCTCACAGCTCCGCCAGCAACTCCGCCTTCTTCGCCGAGAACTCCTCGTCCGTCACCAGACCCGCCGAGTGCAGCTCCCCCAGGTGCCGGATCCGCTCCGCGACCCCCGCCGGGTCGCGCAGCTCCGCCTCCGGGAGCGCGGCCGTCCGGCCCGCCCCGCGGACCGCCGCCAGGACCGCCGCGGCGAACGGCAGGGACTCGTGGACCGGGCCGTAGCCGAGGCCGAAGACGACGGCCGCCGGGTCGCGGTCCGCCTGGGCCGGCCGGGGCTCCCCGGACCGGGGCAGCAGGCGCAGGTACCCGTCGAAGACGTCCGGCGAGCGCCACTCGACCCCGCTGAGCTCCCGTACCGGAAAGGTCTGGTCGCCCGCCTTCCACTTCTCCGAGGACGCACCCGTCCAGAACCAGCGGAACGACACCTGCGACGTACCGTCGAAGCTCGCCTTCCCGTCGTACGCCTTGAAGGACTGCGGCCCCTGCGGCGCCGCCACGAGGAAGCCGTCCGACGGCCCGTCCGACAGTCCGTCCTCCGGCGTGAGCATCGCCCGCAGTTCGTCCCGGTAGTACTCCGCAAGCGTCTCCCGCTCGGCCGGCAGCACCAGTCGGTACGGGTCGCTCCCCTCCTTCAACTGCCCCGCGGCCGCCTCCATCAGAGGATCGGCGCCCGGTCTCGGCACCGCATGCAGCACGACCGTGCCCCGCTTGCCCGGGGCCAGCGTCACCTGCGTCAACGCCTCGTGCGGGATACGGCGTTCACGCAGCGTCTGGAACAGCTTCGGTGTGCGGATCCCCCGATCGAAGCGGATGACGACGGCGTCGCTCTCGAACTCCCAGGTGGCATGAATTCCGGCCAGCACATCACCCATGTGCCTCATCGTATGCGGCGTGCGCCCGCGCGTCGCCCCTGTGCGGGGGGCCGAACTGCCGTGCTCTACGCGCGTCAGACGCCTTCCGCGCCGGAGATTCCGTTGCGGCAGGCGCTGTCGACGCTCGCGCAGGCCAGGCTCTGGTACGCACCAACGCCTATCGCCGCGAAGTTGCGGAGGCTCTCGGTGCCCGGCTCGAAATAGCCGGTGTGGCCGCTCGCGCCGGCCGCCGAGAGCAGCCGCGCGCCGAACTCCGGCTCCACCGGGTCCGCCCCGTGCCCGACCCCGCCGACCGCGAGGTGCGGTACGTCCTGGATCCAGTCGTCCGCGTCCCGCATCGCCCACACACGGGCCCGGGTGGACAGTTCGGCGGCGCGTTCCACCCGCATCCCGGGGCTTCCGGCGACGGCCACGTCGGTCACCCGGGAGGGCAGCCGGGCGGCGGCGACCCCGCAGAGCACGGAGCCGTAGCTGTGGCAGAAGAGGCTGACGCGGGAGGCGCCGGGCAGGGCGGCGGTCATGTCGACGAGCCGTAGCGCGCCCGCCGAGGCGAGACGCCCCATCGCGGCGTCGATGCCGACGCCGACGGGCGCCGTGTAGTCCGCCCAGGCGATGACGGCCGTACGGCTTTCTGGGGCGGCCCGGCGTTGCGCGGCGTAGAGCGACTGCGCCATGCCCGCCGGAGCCGTGTACCTGCGGCTGGTCTTCTGGAAGGTCAGCAGATTGGTGTCGACGCCGGGCACGATCACCGAGACCCGCCGCGCACGCTCCAGATCGCCGAGCACCTCGGCCGTCCGGCCGCCGCCGGTCGGGTCGAAGGCGAGGATCTGGCGGTCCTGACGCATCAGCGAGGTGAAGCGGTGCGCGCGTCGCAGTGCCTCGTGCCGGCCGTCGGCGCTGAGCCTGGGGTCCTCGACCCTGTCGCGCTCGGAATCGAGGGCGCGGGCGAGGGCGAGCCGGTTGGCGCGGTAGCGGAGGGTGACCGGGGCGCCGTCGAGATTGCCGACGACGAGCGGGTGCGCGTCGGCGAGGAAGGTGCCCTGTGCGGGGCCTATCGAGTCGAAGAACGCGGCGATCGTACGGGCGGGGGCGGCCGGGTCGGGCAGGGCCCGTTGGCCGATCCTGCCGTGCAGCCAGGAGGCGAGCGCGGCCTGCCGCGACTCTCCTGGCCCGCGCTGATGCTGGATGGTCGTCCAGCCGGTGGTCGCGAGGAGCACGAACACCACGGCCAGCGCGAGCGTCATGCGCCAGACGGTGAGGGTGGGGGAGGAGTCGAAGGAAGTCACTGCGCCACACCCTAGGAGACGGGTGCGGGGCACCGGGCGGGCGAGTGACGTGGATCACCTGTGAGGTGGGGCGTCGTGACGTTCCGTGCGCGGGGGCGTACGCCTCGCACGTCCGGACTCAACGGCTCCGCAGCGCGTCAGGACCCATCGCCTCGGGCCATACGTCGCGTCAGGACCCATCGCCTCGGGCCACGCGTACGGAGTCATCGGCTCCGCCATGCTTACGCGGTCACCGGCTCCGCCACTCCGGTTCGAGAGCCGGGCCGAGGTGGTCCAGGTAGTACTCGGTCATCTCGCGCATCCCCTCCAGCGTCGGGTCCTGGCCCCGGCCCCAGAGCTGACCGGTCACCTTCATGACGCCGCTGAACGCCGCCACCGCGATCCGTGGGCGCGGGTCCTCGTCGACGTCCAGGCCCTCGCGCTCGGCGATCAGTCGGGCGATGGCCTCCTCCATCTCGCTGGAGCGGCGCAGGTGGACGGCGAGCAGCGCGGGCGTCGACTCGATCATCTGGAAGGTCCGCAGATACAGCTCGAGGGGGACGACCTCCATGATCGCCTCGCCGATGGTGTCCCAGGACGCGAGGACGGCGTTGCGCATCGCGTCGAGCGGGCCCTCCTCGGCGGGCCGTTCGGCCAGCGCCTGGACGAAGCGTTCCTCCACCATCTGCTGGACGGCGAAGGCGGCCTCCTCCTTGGAGGAGAAGTAGCGGAAGAAGGTGCGCTGGGAGACCTCGACCGCGTCGGCGATCTCGTCGACGGTGGTCTGCTCGTACCCCTGGGTCGTGAACAGCTCGAGGGCGACGCGCAGCAGCGCGTCCCGTGTGCGCTGCTTCTTTCGTTCCCGCAGACCGGAAACCGTCACCGCATGGCCCTCTTTTCGCCACTTTCCAAGGCTTCGTGCAGCTCAGGGTACCTGTGAGCTACGTGACAGTTACCGGCGCGTGAATCGCTTTGTCAATTGTCAGCGACTGACATTAGCCTCAGCCGCATGACTAGTCAGACCACCGTGGAAAAGGCCCCGCAGGGTCAGGGGGGTGACCGGAGCCCCGCGCCGGTTCCGGCGAAGGGCCTGCGAGGCCACCCTTGGCTGACGCTGTTCGCCGTGGCGGTCGGCGTGATGATGGTCGCGCTCGACGGCACGATCGTCGCCATCGCCAACCCCGCCATCCAAGCCGACCTCGGCGCCACCCTCGACCAGCTCCAGTGGATCACCAACGGGTATCTCCTGGCGCTCGCCGTCGCCCTGATCACGGCCGGCAAGCTCGGTGACCGCTTCGGCCACCGCCAGACCTTCCTGATAGGCATCGCCGGCTTCGCCGCCGCCTCGGGCGCGATCGGCCTCTCCGACTCGATCGCGTTCGTGATCGCCTTCCGCGTCCTGCAGGGCCTCTTCGGCGCCCTGCTGATGCCGGCGGCGCTCGGCCTGCTGCGAGCCACGTTCCCCGCTGAGAAGCTCAACATGGCCATCGGCATCTGGGGCATGGTCATCGGTGCCTCCACCGCGGGCGGCCCGATCCTCGGCGGCTTCCTCGTCGAGCACGTCAGCTGGCAGTCCGTCTTCTTCATCAACGTGCCGGTCGGTGTCCTCGCGCTGGTGCTCGGCCTCGTGATCCTCAAGGACCACCGCGCCGAGAACGCCCCGCGCTCCTTCGACGTCCTCGGCATCCTGCTGCTCTCCGGCGCGATGGGCGCGCTCATCTGGGGCATCATCCAGGCCGGTGCGGACTGGGGCTGGGCGAGCGGCAACACCTGGGGCTGCATCGGTGGCGCGATCCTGCTGTTCGCGCTCTTCGCCCTGTGGGAGGCCAAGGTCAAGGAGCCGCTCATCCCGCTGGGGATGTTCCGCTCCGTGCCGCTCTCGGCCGGTGTGGTCCTGATGGTCCTGATGGCCTTCGCGTTCATGGGCGGCCTGTTCTTCGTGACCTTCTACCTCCAGGGCGTGAAGGGGCTCGGCCCGATCGACGCCGGACTCCACCTGCTGCCGCTGACCGCGATGATGATCGTCTCCTCGCCGCTGGCGGGTGCGCTGATCACCAGGTTCGGCCCGCGGATCCCGCTGGTCGGCGGCATGGTGTGCACCGCGGCCGCGATGTTCGGCATGATCACGCTCACCGAGGGCACCGGGACGCTCGCGATGTCCCTCTGGTTCGCCCTGCTCGGCCTGGGTCTCGCGCCGGTCATGGTCGGCGCCACCGAGGTGATCGTCGGCAACGCCCCGCTGGAGCTCTCCGGCGTCGCGGGCGGACTGCAGCAGGCCGCGATGCAGGTCGGCGGCGCGCTCGGTACGGCCGTGCTCGGCGCGGTCATGTCCTCCAAGGTCTCCGGCGAGTTCGCGGGGAACTGGACGGCCGCCGGAATCCCGGGCCCGCCCGCGCCCGGTCTGGAGCAGGCCGCCGAGTTCGGCATGGTCCCGCCGGAGCTCGCGAAGGCGCCCGGCATGACCCCGGACCTGCTCGACCGGATCGGCGGCGTCATCCATGACACCTTCATGGACGGCATGGGCCTGGCCTTCACCGTCGCCGGTGTCGTCGCCGTCATCGCGGCCGGCGTCGCCACGCTCACCAAGCGCGGCGCGAACGCGGAGGCGGGTTCGGGCGGCGCCCACATCTGACATCCGCCTGGTGAAACGACAGCCCCGCCGGACCAGGTCCGGCGGGGCTGTCACCTCTTCGGGTGAACCGACCTTTGGCCCCTTCCCAACGCGCTGTGATCTCCGTCAGAGTTCTGATTACAGAGAGTTACGGAATCGGGGGGTTCACCGATATGTACACGAAGCACGTCAGCTGTCAGGTCCGCCATCACACACACCACCGCGTAGGCCGCCACGCACTCCAGCGCGTCGTTCTGGCCGTACTGGCGGCCACCTTGCTCACCGCCCTGCCCGCCCTTCCCGTGGCGGCCGCACCTCAGGCGGCTCACCCGGCGCAGGCCGCCTCGTCGGCTCAGGCCGCTCCGCCGCCCAAGCTCGGGGCCTGTGCGCCCGGTCAGTTGTGCCTGTGGCCCAGGGCGGACTTCCGGGGCACGGGATGGACGCACGAGCTGGCCGACACGGACATCGAGAGCTGTGTCGCCCTGCCGCCGGGCGCGAGCGCCCAGGCGCTCGCCAACCGCACCGGGCGGCCGGTCACGACCTACCAGTCCGCGGAGTGCGCCGAGACCGGGGAGTTCGAGACCTATCCCGGGCGCGGGACCTGGGTGCCCCAGAGTCCGTACCAGGTCAGAGCCTTCAAGATCTGGGAGAGGTAGGGACCTCGCCCTGCGGCGGCACCGAGGCCGTCGAGGAAGCCGGCGCGGGGCCCGGCGCGGCGGCCGGCACCGAGGCCGACGCGGGGCTCGACGCGGGGCCTGGCACCGAGGCCGGCGCGGAGAGCCGCGCGACCTCGCCACGCAGCTCCTGGACCTCCCGGGTCAGGGCCTCCAGGAGTTCCGTCTGCCGGCGGTCCTGCGCGTCGTCACGCTCGAAGCGGGAGATGAACCAGGCCGCGATGTTGGCGGTCACCACACCGAGCAGGGCGATCCCCGAGAGCATCAGGCCCACGGCGAGGACGCGGCCGAGACCCGTGGTCGGGGCGTGGTCGCCGTAGCCGACGGTCGTCATCGTGGTGAACGACCACCACACCGCGTCGCCGAGCGTCTTGATGTTGCCGTTCGGAGCCGTGCGCTCCACGTGCAGCACGGCCAGCGAGCCGAACATCAGCAGCCCGACCACCGCGCCCGCCACGTAGGTGGTGAGCGTTATCTGCGGGGCCATCCGGGCCCGGCGGCCCACCAGAAGGAGCGTGGAGACCAGTCGCAGCAGCCGCAGCGGCTGCACGAGCGGGAGCAGGACAGCGAGGAGGTCGAGCGGATGTCCGCGGACGAACTGCCACTTTGCCGGGGCCAGCGTCAGCCGTACGGCGTAGTCGACGGCGAACGCACCCCACACCACCCACTCCATGGCCAGACACAGCTCATGGACCCGGCGATCGGCATCCGGCGCCACGATCGGAATGGCGTACGCAATGCCGAACGCCACTGCCAGGACCAGCAGTGGCGTCTGGGTGCGCTTCTCCCAGCGTTCCTTCATGCCGGGAATCGTATGGCGGGTGCGGGGGCCCATTCGCCCTCGCACCCGGGCCACACGGATGTGCCGTTACGCGTCGCCTCCGGCGGGGCCCGGGTCCGCGGCCGCCACGTCGAGCAGCTGGTAGCGGTCCACGGCCTGCTTCAGGACCGACCGGTCGACCTTGCCCTCGCGGGCGAGCTCGGTGAGGACGGCGAGCACGATCGACTGGGCGTCGATGTGGAAGAACCGACGGGCCGCACCCCGCGTGTCCGCGAAGCCGAAGCCGTCCGCGCCCAGCGAGGTGTAGGTGCCCGGCACCCAGCGGGAGATCTGGTCAGGAACGGAGCGCATCCAGTCGGAGACGGCGACGAACGGGCCCTGGGCCGAGGCCAGCTTCCGCGTCACGTACGGGACGCGCTGCTCCTCGTCCGGGTGGAGCAGGTTGTGCCGGTCGACCTCGACGGCCTCGCGGCGCAGCTCGTTCCAGGACGTCGCGGACCAGACGTCGGCCCGTACGTTCCACTCCTCGGCGAGGATCCGCTGCGCCTCGACCGCCCATGGCACGGCGACACCGGAGGCCATGATCTGCGCGGGGATCGCGCCGGCCTCGCCCGCCTTGTAGCGGTAGATGCCCTTGAGGATGCCCTCGGCGTCGACGTTCTCGGGCTCGGCCGGGTGCTGGATCGGCTCGTTGTAGACGGTCAGGTAGTAGAAGATGTCCTCGGCGTCCGGGCCGTACATCCGCTTCAGGCCGTCCTGGACGATGTGCGCGATCTCGAAGCCGAAGGCCGGGTCGTAGGCGACACAGCCCGGGTTCGTCGAGGCCAGCAGGTGCGAGTGGCCGTCCGCATGCTGGAGGCCCTCACCGGTCAGCGTCGTACGGCCGGCGGTCGCACCGAGCACGAAGCCGCGCGCGAGCTGGTCGGACATCTGCCAGAACTGGTCGCCGGTCCGCTGGAAACCGAACATCGAGTAGAAGACATAGACCGGGATCAGCGGCTCGCCGTGCGTGGCGTAGGCGGAACCCGCCGCGATCAGCGAGGCCGTGCAGCCGGCCTCGGAGATGCCGTCGTGCAGCATCTGGCCGGTCGGGGACTCCTTGTACGCGAGCAGCAGCTCGCGGTCCACGGCTTCGTACTGCTGGCCCAGCGGGTTGTAGATCTTGGCGCTCGGGAAGAACGAGTCCATGCCGAACGTGCGGTACTCGTCCGGCGCGATCAGCACGAACCGCTTGCCGATCTCCTTGTCCCGCATCAGGTCCTTCAGCAGCCGGACGAACGCCATCGTGGTGGCGATCGACTGCTGGCCGGAGCCCTTCTTCACCGGGGCGTAGGTCTTCTCCTCGGGCAGGACCAGCGGCTTCGCGCGCACGACACGCGTCGGGACGTACCCGCCGAGCGCCTTGCGGCGGTCGTGCATGTACTGGATCTCCTCGGAGTTCCGGCCCGGGTGGTAGTACGGCGGCAGACCGCCCTCCAGCTGCGCGTCCGTGATCGGGATGTGCAGCCGGTCGCGGAAGCGCTTGAGGTCGTCGACCGTCAGCTTCTTCATCTGGTGGGTCGCGTTGCGGCCCTCGAAGTTCGGGCCCAGCGTCCAGCCCTTGACGGTCTGCGCGAGCACCACGGTCGGCTGGCCCTTGTGGGCCTTGGCCGCCGCGAAGGCCGCGAAGATCTTCTTGTGGTCGTGGCCGCCACGGCCCAGGTGCAGGATCTGGTGGTCCGACATGGACTCGACCATCGAGCGCAGCCGCTGGTCGTCGCCGAAGAAGTGGTCGCGGATGTACGCGCCGGTCTCCGTCGCGTACGTCTGGAACTGGCCGTCGGGCGTGGTGTTCAGCTTGTTGACCAGGATGCCGTCGCGGTCCTGGGCGAGCAGCGGGTCCCAGGAGCGGTCCCAGATCAGCTTGATGACGTTCCAGCCGGCGCCGCGGAACTGCGACTCCAGCTCCTGGATGATCTTGCCGTTGCCGCGCACCGGGCCGTCGAGCCGCTGCAGGTTGCAGTTGACGACGAAGGTCAGGTTGTCCAGGCCCTCGCGGGCGGCGATGGACAGCTGGCCGAGCGACTCCGGCTCGTCCATCTCGCCGTCGCCGAGGAACGCCCAGACGTGCGACTTGGAGGTGTCGGCGATGCCGCGCGCCTCCATGTAGCGGTTCATCCGGGCCTGGTAGATCGCGCCGAGCGGGCCGAGACCCATCGAGACGGTCGGGAACTCCCAGAAGTCCGGCATCAGCCGCGGGTGCGGGTACGAGGAGAGCCCGTTCGGGAATTTCGACTTCTCCTGGCGGAAGGCGTCGAGCTGCGTCTCGTTGAGCCGGTCGAGGAGGTAGGCGCGGGCGTAGATGCCGGGGGAGGCGTGGCCCTGGAAGAAGATCTGGTCGCCGCCGTCGCCCTCGTCCTTGCCTCGGAAGAAGTGGTTGAAGCCGACGTCGTACAGCGAGGCGGAGGAGGCGAAGGTGGCGATGTGGCCGCCGACCCCGATGCCGGGGCGCTGGGCGCGCGAGACCATCACGGCCGCGTTCCAGCGGGTCGCGTTGAGGACCTTGCGCTCGATCTCCTCGTTGCCGGGGAAGAAGGGCTCGTCCCTGGTCGCGATCGTGTTGACGTAGTCCGTGCTGCGCATCTCGGGCACGGCCACGCGCTTCTCGCGGGCCCGCTCGATCAGGCGGAGCATCAGGTAGCGGGCTCGCTCACGGCCCCGCTCGTCGACGGCGGCGTCGAGGGAGTCGAGCCATTCCTGGGTCTCTTCGGGATCGAAGTCCGGGACCTGGCTGGGAAGGCCGCCAATGATGATCGGGTTGCGATCGGATCCGGAAGCCACGCTGTTCCTTCGCTGTTCGGTGGAGCCCACGGGAAGGCCGGGATGTCCATCGTGTACCCCGTCGGTGTCAAACGTCATCTCTACCGAGGGGTAACCCCCGCTGGGCGCCTGGTTGGGTCAAATCGCAACCTTACGCCCAACCCGCGCATGCGTTTCGTCACCGCGTTCGGCAGACTGAAGCCGCGGAAGAACGCAAAGTGGGACGAAGCGTGTGCGCTATGTCACGGAGCGAAGTGGAACCGGACCGGAAGATGCGGCGAGACGGCCCCAAACGTCACCGTTTCGGCGGTCTCGGGGGCCGGGTACTTGCGCGATCCGCCCAGCCCGTGTGGACTACGGCCAGCGCCGCGCGTACGCACGTGGCCGAAGCATTTTCCGATACATGATCAGGAGGCAAGCCGTGAGCGCGACCGCGGACCACGCGGAGGAGCGGACCAACCCGGCAGCGAGGCTGGGGTTCGAGCCCGGACAGGTGGTCCAGGAGATCGGTTACGACGACGACGTCGATTTCGATCTCCGCGAAGGCATCGAGTCCATCATCGGGTCGGACCTCGCTGACGAGGACTACGACGACGTCGCTGACGCCGTCGTGCTCTGGTTCCGCGACGAGGACGGAGATCTGACGGACTCCCTGGTCGATGCCATTGGCCTGCTGGAGGACGGCGGGGTCGTTTGGCTGCTGACGCCGAAGACGGGCCGAGACGGCTACGTCGAGCCCAGCGACATCAGTGACGCCGCGCAGACCGCCGGCTTCTCCCAGACCAAGAGCATCAGCGTGGCCAAGGACTGGTCGGGCAGCCGACTGGTCGCCCCCAAGCGCTGATCCCCAAGCAGCAGGAGCCCCCCGCGGCCCCGCCCGCGGGGGGGGGGGACCAGATCACCCCCCGCCCCCACGCCCCCCCCCGCCTGCCCCCCCCCGGGCAGCCCACTCGCGCCCC
>NZ_JBHWBS010000045.1:53477-56762 GCF_042735655.1 Streptomyces sp. NPDC059567
CTTCGAGGAGGTCCTGGACGCGGTGCGGTCCCCGCTCCAGGCCGAGATCAAGGACCGGTCCCCCGCCCCGGCGCCCCCCCCGGGGGCTCTGTGCGTAGGCTGGGCCTTTCACCTGTCCGGTCCAGTGAAGGGATGCGCACGCCATGGCGATCGAGGTCGGCACCAAGGCCCCGGAGTTCGAGCTCAAGGACAACCACGGCCGCACCGTGAAGCTCTCCGACTTCAAGGGGGAGAAGAACGTGGTGCTGCTCTTCTACCCCTTCGCCTTCACCGGCGTCTGCACCGGCGAGCTGTGCGAGCTGCGCGACAACCTGCCGAAGTTCGTCAACGACGACACCCAGCTCCTCGCGGTCTCCAACGACTCCATCCACACCCTGCGCGTCTTCGCCGAGCAGGAGGGCCTGGAGTACCCGCTGCTCTCCGACTTCTGGAAGCACGGCGACGCCTCGCGCGCGTACGGCGTCTTCGACGAGGAGAAGGGCTGCGCCGTGCGCGGCACCTTCATCATCGACAAGGAAGGTGTCGTCCGCTGGACCGTCGTGAACGCCCTTCCGGACGCCCGGGACCTCGGCGAGTACGTCAAGGCCCTCGACACTCTCTGAACATCGGGGCGAATCGCCTGTCCAGGCCGGGAACCCGTCACTAGGATCCACTCGTTGATCCGATGCCAACGCACGACGGGGGCGCTGCCCCTGAAAACCACATGGAGGGACTCGTGGGAGTCAGCCTCAGCAAGGGCGGCAACGTCTCGCTGACCAAGGAGGCCCCTGGCCTGACCGACGTCACCGTCGGTCTCGGCTGGGACGTCCGCACCACCACCGGGACGGACTTCGACCTCGACGCCAGCGCCATTCTGGTCAGCGCGGAGGGCAAGGTCCGCAACGACCAGGACTTCGTGTTCTTCAACAACCTGAAGAGCGCCGACGGCTCGGTCGAGCACACCGGTGACAACCTCACCGGCGAGGGCGAGGGCGACGACGAGCAGGTCAAGGTCAGCCTGGCCACGGTGCCCGCCGATGTAGCCAAGATCGTCTTCCCGGTGTCGATCTACGACGCCGAGAACCGCCAGCAGTCCTTCGGCCAGGTCCGCAACGCGTTCATCCGCGTCGTGAACCAGGCCGGCGGCGCCGAGATCGCCCGGTACGACCTCTCCGAGGACGCCTCGACCGAGACCGCCATGGTCTTCGGCGAGCTGTACCGCAATGGCGCGGAGTGGAAGTTCCGCGCCGTGGGCCAGGGCTATGCCTCCGGCCTGCGGGGTATCGCGGCGGACTTCGGCGTCAACGTCTGAGTCACGCACGTCTGATCCGTCCGGCGCCGCACTCTCCGTGCGGCGCCGGACGTGCCTCATCTGCTCCACAGGCAGCACTCACCGGGGAGGAACCACACATGGGCGTCACGCTCGCCAAGGGAGGCAATGTCTCCCTCTCCAAGGCCGCACCCAACCTCACCCAGGTGCTGGTCGGCCTCGGCTGGGACGCGCGCTCCACCACCGGAGCGCCCTTCGACCTCGACGCCAGCGCCCTGCTGTGCCAGTCGGGACGGGTGCTCGGCGACGAGTACTTCGTCTTCTACAACAACCTGAAGAGCCCCGAGGGATCCGTCGAACACACCGGCGACAACCTCACCGGCGAGGGTGACGGCGACGACGAGTCGCTCATCGTGGACCTCACCAAGGTCCCGGTCCACTGCGACAAGATCATCTTCCCGGTCTCGATCCACGAGGCGGACAACCGGGGCCAGACCTTCGGCCAGGTCAGCAACGCCTTCATCCGCGTGGTGAACCAGGCGGACGGCCAGGAGCTCGCCCGCTACGACCTCTCCGAGGACGCCTCCACCGAGACCGCGATGATCTTCGGCGAGCTGTACCGGTATGGCGGCGAATGGAAGTTCCGGGCGGTGGGGCAGGGGTACGCGTCCGGCCTGCGGGGCATCGCTCTAGACTTCGGGGTCAACGTTTCGTAAAGCCGCGTACTTAAAACGATGGGGTAGACAGTGGTTCTGAAAACCTTCGGCTGGTCGTTCGCCATCACGGCGCTCGGTCTGGTCGCAGCGGTGCTCTACGGGGGGTGGGAAGCGTTCGGGATCGTCGCGATCCTGTGCATCCTCGAGATCTCGCTGTCCTTCGACAATGCGGTGGTCAACGCCGGAATCCTGAAGAAGATGAATGCCTTCTGGCAGAAGATCTTCCTCACGATCGGCATTCTGATCGCCGTCTTCGGCATGCGGCTGGTCTTCCCCGTCGTGATCGTCGCGATCAGCGCCAAGATCGGGCCCATCGAGGCCGTCGATCTCGCTCTCAACGACGCCGAGCGCTATGAGCAGCTCGTGACCGACGCACACCCGTCGATCGCGGCCTTCGGCGGCATGTTCCTGCTGATGATCTTCCTCGACTTCATCTTCGAGGACCGTGACATCAAGTGGCTCGGCTGGCTGGAGCGCCCGCTGGCCAAGCTCGGCAAGATCGACATGCTGTCGGTCTGCATCGCCCTGATCGTCCTCGCGATCAGCGCCATGACCTTCGCGACCCAGGCCCACCAGCACGGCGGAACGCACGTCGACAAGGCGTCGACCGTCCTGCTCTCCGGCGTCTTCGGCCTCATCACGTACCTCGTCGTCGGCGGTCTCTCCGGCTACTTCGAGAACAAGCTGGAGGAGGAAGAGGAGCGCGAGCACGAGGCCGAGGAAGCGGCCAAGCGCAGCGGCAAGCCGGTCTCGGCGGTGCAGCTCGCCGGCAAGGCCGCCTTCTTCATGTTCCTCTACCTCGAGGTCCTCGACGCGTCGTTCTCGTTCGACGGTGTCATCGGCGCCTTCGCCATCACCAACGACATCGTCCTCATGGCGCTCGGCCTCGGCGTCGGTGCGATGTACGTCCGTTCGCTGACGGTCTACCTGGTCCGCCAGGGCACCCTCGACGACTACGTCTACCTGGAGCACGGCGCCCACTACGCCATCGGCGCGCTCGCGGTGATCCTCATGATCTCCATCCGCTACCAGATCCCCGAGGTCGTCACCGGCCTCATCGGCGTCGCCCTGATCGGCTGGTCCTTCTGGTCCTCCGTCCGCCGCAACAGGGCCTTGGCTGCGGCCGAGGGAAAAGCTGACTCCTCGGGCAAGACCGAGGTGTCTTCCGGGGTGTGACACCCCCGGCAACGAGGAACGCTTCACTGCGGGGGGGGGCGGGGGCCGGGCGCGCGCCCCCGCGGCCGGCGAGCCGAGACTTGGGGCGGGGCGGGCCGGGGCCGGGCGCGGCGGGGCGCTTCTCGGCCCGGGCGCGCCCGCGGG